>CAUJKI010000171.1 GCA_963205015.1 Pseudomonadota bacterium | reverse complement strand
CGTCGCCCAGGCCATGGTGTCGGCGAGGGAGAGCGTCTTGATCCTGAGGTCGTGCGCGGCTGCGATCTCGAACACCTGCCCGACGAAGCCGAGCAGGCGGTCGGTCGGCATGTCGCCTTCGAAATTGCATCCGAAGGACGCCATGA
The DNA here is from genome assembly GCA_963205015.1 of Pseudomonadota bacterium. Classification (GTDB taxonomy): domain Bacteria; phylum Pseudomonadota; class Alphaproteobacteria; order Rhizobiales; family Hyphomicrobiaceae. The sequence continues at coordinate 4,283 of CAUJKI010000171.1, read as the reverse complement.
TCGACGCCTTCTCTACGGGCAAGCCATGTGTCTTGTAGAGCGCGATCGATGCGGACTGCGCGTCGTAGTTCTCCTTGAGCGTGCGGTTCTGGTTGCGCCTGACGAAGGTCTCGGACGCCGTGAGCGAGATGCGGCCTGCCATGTCGTAGCGGCCCGATGCAATGGCACGCTCGAAACCCTTGTCGTTGAGCCACAGGCAGGTGTAGCTCACGCCGTCGCGCTTCCTGAAACCCGCCGTGACGGCCTCGGCATCGGCCCAGCCGGGCACGTTCTTCGGATTGACGAACGAGACGCACTGGATCTGCCCGAGCCCGGTCTCGGAAAGGCCGTCGATCAGCGCGATCTTGCGCGCCGTCGGGATCGGCCCCTTCTCGATCTGAAAGCCCTCGCGCGGGCCTTCCTCATTGATGCGGACCGACTTCGGCAGATCACTCATGAGGTTTCATTCCCGGGTGCATGACGGTCGGCCTTGGACCGACGCCACACCTTGCGCGCTCAGTAGCGCCGGATCAAGCCCACGAGGCGCCCCTGCACTTCCACCTGATCGGGCCCGAAATGCCGGGTCTCGTAGTTCGGATTGGCCGCCTCCAGCGAAACCGACCCGCCCTGGCGGTAGATGCGCTTGAGTGTCGCCTCCTCCTTCTCGACCAGCGCGACGACGATATCGCCGTTGCTCGCCGTGTTGGCGCGCCGAATGATGACCGTATCACCGTCGTGAATGCCGGCCTCGATCATCGAGTCACCAACCACCTCGAGCGCAAAATGCTCGCCCGACCCCAGCATATCGGGTGGGCATACGACGTCCTGGCTGTGGTCCTGGATGGCGCTGATCGGCACACCGGCCGCAATCCGGCCCATCATGGGGACGGCCGCGCCCGCGCTCTCGGACTGCGCCGCCGGACCGGCCCCGCTGCCGCGGCCACCGTCGATGACCTGCGGCCGGAAGGGTGCCCTCGGCGCCGAGGGTGCTTCCTCCTGCAGGGCCTCTGGGAGCTTGACGATCTCGAGCGCGCGCGCGCGGTGCGGTAGACGCCGGATGAAACCGCGCTCCTCGAGTGCCGTGATCAGGCGGTGGATGCCCGACTTCGACTTCAGGTCGAGCGCCTCTTTCATCTCCTCGAAGGAGGGAGGAACACCTGTCTCCTGCACCCGATGGTGGATGAGCAGGAGCAGTTCCTTCTGTTTCGCAGTCAGCATGAGCTCTCCATTCCAATGCCGGATTTCAATGCCGGCGACGCGTCCTCGTCGGGACAGCGCGCCGCAACGATCCCATGACACGATCCATGACTGCCGCACACGACATGCCCGTACAAACCGGGAACACCTTAGATGTTCTAGGCTTGTTCCGCAAGACCTTTCCGTCGAGACCCTTCCCTGTGCAAAAGAGCAGCGGCCAACGAGCTTAGGCTTCTTCGAGCGGCGCCAGTTCAGCTCGCATTCATGGCCGCCGGACTATGGTCGCGCGTGTGCAGGATGGTCCTCGCGATCATTCAAGGCCGCGCCACCGGGCATCGGCCTCGCACACACGACTTTCCGCCAAGCCCGGAACCGGCCACTCGCGTCGCGCTTCGAGCTCCCGTTGAGGTGCAGCCGTGCATCTGCGCGGCCGCTTTCGAGGGCCTGTTCAAGACCTTTTTGCTCCCGATTTTCGCTCCTGCTGGCATACTTGTAAGGATGGCGCACCGCATCGGACGGCGCCGGAGAATGGGCTCGCCGATGAGACGCGCTTTGCTGATTGCTGCCCTGCTTCTACTGCTGCCTACTCTCGCAGCGGCGGAACAGTCGCGTCCGGCCGAGGCCCTTCCGCCCGAAGACGCGCCGCTCGTCGTGGCCGAGGCCTCCTGTGCGAGCCTTTGCCGCCAGCGGCACAACCAGTGCCGCATCTCGACCCGTGGCGCAGCGCACTGCGATGCCGAGCTCCAACGCTGCCTCAAAGGCTGCCTCGCGACAAAGCGGCGCTGATCGGGCCACCGAGCCAGCCCTTGCCGCTGCAGTCCTCCGGTGCGACGCTTGCGCTTCAGCAGCACTGATTGCGTGGAGGCCACCATGTCCGCGCTCTTCTCGACGCACGAGGTCACGAACCAGCCGCCGCCCTTCGAGGGACGCAACCTCTTCGCCGACGATGCGCCCCTGCGTGCGGCCGTTGCCCGCTACGCGCCCGACGCCACCGGCGCGCTCCAGGCACTTGGGAGTACGCTCGGCAGCCAGGAGGCCTTCGAGCGCGGTCGCCTCGCCAATGAGCATCCGCCGCGCCTCAAAACCTACGATCGCCAGGGGCGCCGGCTCGACATCGTCGAGTTCCATCCCGCGTATCACCAATGTCTCGCGACGAGTTTTGCCGCCGGGCTCCACTGCAGCACGTGGGATCATCTCATGACGCCGGGCGCTGTGCCGCGCCGTGGCGCTCAGGCAGCCCGCGCCGCCGGCTTCTATATGGCCGCCCAGATGGAAGCCGGCCACTGCTGCCCTGTGACCATGACGCACGCCGCGGTCTCGACACTGCAACTGGCTCCGACGCTTGCCGCACAGTGGCTGCCACGCATTCTCTCACGCACGTACGACCCCGCCTTCCGGCCGATGCAGGAGAAGGCTTCCGTCACGTTCGGCATGGGCATGACCGAGAAGCAGGGTGGCACGGACGTGCGCACGAACACCACCACGGCAGAACCCATAGCGTCCGGCGCGGGTGGCGGCACGCACCGTCTGATCGGCCACAAGTGGTTCATGTCGGCACCAATGAGTGACGCCTTTCTTGTGCTCGCACAGGCTCCGGGCGGGCTCTCCTGCTTCCTCCTCCCGCGTTTCCTGCCCGACGGAACGGTCAACGCGATCCATTTCCAGCGCCTCAAGGACAAGCTCGGCAACCGCTCCAATGCCTCCTCGGAGGTCGAGTTCCACGGCGCCGAGGCTTGGCTCGTCGGCGAGGAAGGGCGCGGCATTCCGGCCATCATCGAGATGGTCACGGCGACGCGTCTCGACTGTGCGGTGTCTTCGGCCGGGCTCATGCGCCTCGCACTCGCCAACGCCGTCCACCACACGCGCCACCGCACGGTCTTCCAGCGCCATCTCGCCGATCAGCCGTTGATGGCGGCCGTGCTCGCCGATATGGCGCTCGACGTCGAGGCCGCGACCGCGCTTTCCTTCCGTCTTGCCGCAGCCGTGGACGAGGCGCCGCACGACGAGCGCCAGCGCGCCTGGGTACGGCTGATGACGCCGGTCACCAAGCTCTGGGTGTGCAAGCTCGCGCCGGCTCTCGTCTACGAAGCCATGGAGTGCCTCGGCGGCAACGGTTATGTCGAGGATGGCCTTCTCGCGCGGCTCTATCGCGAGGTTCCCGTCAACGCGATCTGGGAGGGCTCGGGCAACGTCATGGCACTCGACGTGCTGCGCGTCCTCCAGCGCGAGCCGGATACGGTAACGCTCGTGATCGATGATCTCGCCGCGGGGGCGGCCGGCAGCACGGCGATCGCCAGGGCTTCAGCGCGCATCAAGAGCTGGCTTGCCGACCCCAGGCACATCGAGGCGCGGGCGCGGCAGATCTCGGAGGCCCTTGCCGGCCTGGCCGCGGCAACATTGCTCAACGCGCACGCGCCGGCAGCCATTGCCGACGCGTTCATAGCGACACGCCTAGACGGTCTTCCGCGGCAGCTCTATGGCCAGGGACTCGAAGCCGCAGACGTGAGCAGCATTCTTGGCCGTGTGCTGCCCTCGTAACGGGTCGGCCCCTGCTCTCTACGCTGCTTTCGTCGCCGAATGCGCGCCCAAGCTGCCGATGATGGCCTCGAGAGCCGCGAGCAACTCGTCGCGGCGCACGCCCGGCACCTGCTCGAGGAGCCGCTCCTCGACCCGGCGCGCGGCCGGCTTGGTGGCAAGCAGAACCTCGCGCCCCTCCGGCGTCAGGCGCACCACGTAAGCACGCGCGTCCGAACGCGAGCGGCGACGGTTGAGCAGCCCGCGCTTGACGAGCCGCTTGACGATGTCCGCGAGCGTCGAGCGGTCGATACCCGTCGCGTCGACGATCTGGGTCTGGCTCGCGCTTTCCAGAACCTCCAGCGCGGCGAGGACCGCGAACTGGCGCGGTGTCAGGTCGGCGCCTGTCGTCTCGCTGGCGAACAGTTCGTCTGCGGCCTGACTCGCACGATGGAGCATATGGATCGCGGAGGTATCCAGCTCATGTGATGCGTCTTTTCCCATCTCGAAGCGCCCTCGTCAGAAAGGGAGTGACCTCGATCCGCCTATCAGCACACGGAAACACGGCGGATGCGTGGCGCAAGACCGCTCTA
>CAUJKI010000170.1 GCA_963205015.1 Pseudomonadota bacterium | reverse complement strand
TTGAAGGGTGAACGCACGATACTCGCTTCCGGTACGCTGGTGCACGCCTCATGCCTCGCGGCGGTGAAGCCAAGCCGAGGCCGAGGTACTTCGACAAAACTGGAATCCAAAGCGGCGCCATTTTGTGGCACCCGTCAACGTCGTCCCCACGACGTTGGACCCCACCTGAGGAACAAGTTTGGCGCGCCGGGGAGGCACTTGTCAAAGGTTTGTCGCGGATCGAGCAGAAGCACCGGGTATAGGGCGGCGGCGCGGCCCTCGTACTCGCAGGGCCCTCAGCCGCCCGTGAGCAGCTTGTCGACCTCGGCGACGAGGTCCTTCAGGTGGAATGGCTTGGAGAGGACGCGCGCGTCCTTCGGGGCCGGTCTGTCATTGTTGAGCGTCACCGCCGCAAAGCCAGTGATGAACATGATCTTGAGCTCGGGATCGAGCTCGCTCGCCCGCCGCGCGAGCTCGATGCCATCCATGCGCGGCATGACGATGTCGGTCAGCAGCAGCGAGAAGGGCTCTTCCTTGAGGCGGTCATAGGCTTCCGCGCCGTTGGCGAACGCAGTCACCTCGTAGCCGGCCTTGGTCAGTGCCCGCATCAGAAAGCCGCGCATCGAATCGTCGTCTTCCGCGAGCAGAATCCGCTGCGCGGAGAGTGCCGATACCTTCGCCGTCATGCCTCGTGCCCCCAATCCGTCCCCATTTCAATATACGGGGTACTATGCACCGAGCGAGCTGGTGACGCCGGAATCTGACGCCAATTTGGTAAACTGCAGGTGAATGCACAGCATTTAGTGACTGAGCTGTACTGCGTGGGATGTGTTCGCGAGAACGTGTCGAGCACGTCGAGATACGCTGTGATAGCGATGTCAGCTCCGCCCCGTGTGCGCTCGGTGAGGGTAGAATACTTCGAAAGTGCGCAATTTCGCGGCACTTTTGGCTCTGACCCACGACAATCTTTGCGATGCGCGCGCGCTAAGGATGGACAGTGACGGGCACGCTTGGCAATGTCATTGGAACACAGCACGGCAGATGGCGCGCAAGTTCCGCTCATGCGAAGCGACCGGCGGCACTGACGACGCAAGAACAGCAAACGTGACGCAAGCGACGCGACCAAGGCCCATGCTGGAAACCGAGCGCACCGCCATCGAGCACCACCTGACGCCGCCCTACCTGCTGGCGGTGCCGCGGGTGCAGTCAGTACCATTCGTGTTCTGCTCGCCGCATTCGGGCCGCGTCTATACGGATGCCTTCCTCGCCGCCTCCCGGCTCACCGCGAACTCGCTGCGCAAGTCCGAGGACTGCTACGTCGACGATCTCTTCGGCGGCGTCGCAGCGCTGGGTGCGCCGCTGCTCGCGGCGCGCTTTCCCCGCGCCTACGTGGACGTCAACCGCGAGCCCTACGAGCTCGATCCGGAGCTTTTCGAGGAGACCCTCCCGGCATTTGCCAACAGCCGCTCGATCCGCGTCGCGGGCGGGCTCGGCACCATTGCCCGGGTCGTTGCCGATGCGGAGGAGATCTACAAGGGGCGGCTGCCGCTCGCGGTGGCGCTCGAGCGCATCGAACGCCTCTACAAGCCCTTTCATGGCGCGCTTGCATCCCTCATCGACGCGACGGCGCGGCGTTTCGGCGTTGCCATGCTCATCGACTGCCACTCCATGCCGTCCTCCTCCACGGGCTATGTGGGGCCACAGCGGCCGGACTTCGTGCTCGGCGACCGTTTCGGTGCCTCGTGCGATGGCCGCCTCACGCGCTTCCTGCGCGAGGAGCTGACGGCGCTCGGCTATACGGTGCACCTCAACCGGCCCTATGCCGGCGGCTACATCACCGAGTACTATGGCCGCCCCCAGCGTGGACTCCACGCGCTTCAGATCGAGATCAATCGCGCGCTCTATCTCAATGAGCGCACCTTCGAGAAGAAGCCGGGCTTTGCCGTCGTCGAGCGGCATCTGCGTACCGTCGTCTCCCGCCTCTTCAACGAGCTGCCGGGCATGCTCGGCGGCCGCGAGGCGGCGGAATAGTCTTCCGGCCGTACCAGGGGGTTCACACCTGCGGGAACCACCTCGGCAGCGACGCCGTTAGGCCGTCATCAGATCCGGTGGTATCCATGAAATCAGAGCCGATACTCTCCTCGGGCGAGGATGATGCGACCCGGGCGTACCTATTCAGGTCGCGGGGTGACCACGCCCTTCTTGCGGTAACGCGAGACCCGTCGGGCGCCAATCTTCCGCCGCCGGGCGATGCCGGGAGCTGGGAGGCGGAAGGACACTTCGCGCTCGGCGTCCGGGAGGCCATGCCGGTCGCCATCGCGCCGGAGCCGGTGCTGAGAGGCCTGATGGCCGACGGCTATTTCGTCTGGCGGAGCGGTGGCAACCCGATGGGCACATCCCAGTAGATGCCCCAGCGCGCAATCCGTGTCTTGGCGTTGCGGAAGGAGCGGCACCCGTTTATCCTCCCTGGTGTTCTCAGGGCGGGGCGGAAATCCCCACCGGCGGTATGCAGCGCGAGCTGCGAGCCCGCGAGCGCCTTCCAATCGGAAGGGTCAGCAGATCAGGTGCGAGACCTGGGCCGACGGTCACAGTCCGGATGAAAGAGAACGCGCAAACCCGGTGTGCTTCGGCGCGCGGGGATGCACGTGATCGCCTTGGGTGACGTGTCCATACCCAGGAGGATCACAGTGACACACACCCGCTATGCCTTCATCAAAGCCCGCTGGCACGCCGACATCGTCGACCGCGCCCTCGAGGGTTTCTGTGAGATCATCCCGGCCGCTCATGTCGATGTATTCGACGTCCCGGGCGCCTTCGAGATGCCGCTCCTCGCACGCGATCTTGCCGCGAGCGGACGCTACGGCGCTGTCGCCGCGGCAGCCTTCGTCGTCGCTGGCGGCATCTACCGCCACGAGTTCGTGGCTCAGGCAGTCGTCGACGGCTTGATGCGCGCAGGTCTCGATACGGGCGTGCCGGTTCTGTCGGTCTCGCTCACGCCGCAGCAGTATCGCGAGGACGATCATCACAATCGCATCTTCCGGGCGCATTTCGTCGAGAAGGGGCGTGAGGCGGCCCGCGCTGCGCTGATGATCACGAAAACGCGGGCTGATCTCGCAGCGTAGCCGCGCCTTCGGCGCGAGCGAGGCCCGCCTCGCGCTCCACCGGGAGGGACATCCTCCCGGACCCTCCCGCTTTTACGCTTCCGCCGCCGCCCGTGCCGGGTTCCACGGTGTGGCACCGATGCGGGCGCGGGCGGCGTGGTACTCGCGCGCCAGGCGGTCGACCAGTTCGGCCGCCGGCATGATGGCTTTCATGGAGCCGATACCCTGGCCCGAGCCCCAGATGTCCTTCCACGCCTTGCGGCGCTCGGCGCCCGAAGCAAAGTCCATCTTGGAGGGATCGCCGCTCGGAAGGTTCTCGGG
>CAUJKI010000169.1 GCA_963205015.1 Pseudomonadota bacterium | reverse complement strand
GAGACCGGCGATGAACTCCTGCGAGAGGATCTCCGCGACGAGCGCGCGCACCGTGCGTGCGATGATGCCCATGGGAATCACCGACATGGTCACGGCGGGCAGGATCATGTGGCGGACATGGGCCCAGTCCCAGTGCCAGTTGTCCGAGCCGCCGGGGCCGGCACCGGTCGGTGGCAGCCAGCCGAGCTGGGCCGAGAAGATGATGACGAGCACCATGCCCAGCCAGTAGTGCGGCACGGAGACGCCGGTGACCGAGATGGCGGAGGCGACCTTGTCGATCCAGGTGTCGCGGAAGCTGCCCGCGACGAAGCCGAAGAGGCTGCCGAGCACGAAGCCGATGACGGTCGCGAGCGCGGCAAGCATCAGTGTATTGGAGACGGCCTTGCCGACCTCTTCCACAACGGGGCGGTTCGTGCGGATCGATGTGCCGAGGTCGCCGCCGATGGCGCGGCCGAGCCATTTGAGGAACTGCTCGGCATAGGGGCGGTCGAAGCCGTAGAGCGCCAGCATCTGCTGGCGGAGTTGCTCGGAGGCGTCCGGCGGCAGCACCGAGACCAGTGGATCGCCCGGTGCAAGGTGCACGAGCAAAAAGCAGACGATCGACACGCCGAGCATGATGGGCAGTGTGTAGACGATCCGCTTGATGGTGTAGGTGAGCATCGGGCCCTCTGTGAGGCGGACCGCTGTCCGATCCGCCTCACGTCTAGCATTGACGAGGGAAGGTCAGAACTCCCCCGGCGAGCCTCAATCCATGCTCACCGGTGCGAGATCGACGAACCAGCTCTTCGGCTGCACGACGCCCTTCACCTTCGCGCTGATCGCGCGCGGGCCGACGTCGTGGGCGACCCACAGGAAGGGCGCTTCCTCCACGATACGGGCATGAAGCTTCGCCAGCGCCTCGTCACGGTCCTTGTCGGCAAACGAGGTGCGCGCTTTGGCGATCAGCTCGTCGAACTCGGGGCTGACGAAGTAGCCCCAGTTGTTCGAGACTGGCGGAACGGTCTTCGACGAGGTGAAGCGGACCATGGCGAAGAAGGGGTCCATGGCGGCGAACGTCACGTTCGTCGCATGGGCGCCGCGCGAGCCCGGGTCCTTGGCGCCCTGGCGCCAGTTCGTGAAGAGTGCATTCCACTCGATCACGTCCAGCTCGACGTCGAAGAAGCACTCCTTCAAAGCCTGCTGGAGGAACTCGTTCATCGGCACCGGCTGCATCTGGCCCGAGCCCGAGGCCGAGGTGATCGTCTTCACCTTGAGGCGCTTGCTCGGACCATAGCCGGCCTCGGTCATCAGCTTCTTCGCTGCGTCGAGATCATACTTGATGTCGAACTTCGGATTGCCCCACCAGGGGTGGCCTGGCGGCACCGTGCCCTTGGGGATTTCCATCAGGCCGTTGAGGGCTTCCTTCAGCTCGGCGCGGTTCACGCAGAGGTTGGCGGCATGGCGCACGCGCTTGTCGAGCCACGGGGAACCCTCGGCGAACGAGAACTGCCAGGGCCAGACGTGCGGCTGCGCGTTGGCCTTGATGGTGAAGCCCTTGGACTTGATCACATCGAGTGCGTCCGGCGCGGGGTTCTCGATCCAGTCGACCTGGCCCGAGAGCAGGGCGGCCGTGCGCGCGTTGGCTTCCGGCATCGGCAGGAGGACGACGCGATCGACCTTCGGCACGCGCTTGGGATCCCAGTACGTCTTGTTCGCGACGTACTCGACGCGCTCACGCGCCGAGAAGCTCGCCATCTTGAAGGGGCCCGAGCCCGAAGCATCGGTCGCGAAAGCAGCCCACGCCTGCTTCGCGCGCTCGGCAGGATCGGCCACGCTGGCGAGCGCGTCGTACTTCTTCTGCCAGTGCGCCGGCGAGGCAATGAAGAGGTTCGTCAGGTTGATCGGGATGAAGCTGTCGGGCTCCTTCGTCGTGAGCTCGACGGTGTAGTCGTCGATCGCCTTTGCCGAGACGAGGTTCGGCATGCGGCTGACCGTGACGCCGATCTGGTCGGGCGCGAAGTGCGGCGCCGACTTGTCGAGCACCTTCTGCACGTTCCACACGATGGCCGCCGCCTTGAGGTCGCTGCCGTCATGGAACTTCACGCCCTGACGGAGCTTGAAGATCCACTTGGTCTTGTCGCTGTCCGAGACGGCCCATTCGGTTGCAAGGCCGGGGACGAGGACGCTCGGCTTGTCTTCCGAGGAAAGATCCCAATGTGTGAGCGCATCGAAGAGCGGGATGCCCGTGAAGCGGTTGCCCTCGAAGCCCTGATCGGGCTGGCCGTTCGTCTTCGGGATGTCGGCCGCCGTCATGGCGATGCGCAACACCTTGCCTTGAGCCATAGCCGGCACTGCCGGCAGCGAGAGAAGCAGCACGGAGCCGGCTGCTAGGCCCGCCCGTCGCCACGACGATAGCACTGAGATTTTCTTCACTGGTGCCTCCATCAACGCACTTTAGCGGTTTTCGGAATTCGCGGAGCTTGGGCTGCGGTCGCTCGGCCGCGGGAATGCTTGGCTGCATCGCGTGGCGTGGTTCGGAATTGTGCGCACCATGGATGCTCGTGCCTCTCCTCCGCTGTCGTTTGCGCTCGTTGCGAGGGCTAATATTGCCCGGATGATATCGATTGTATACAGGCGACGGAGTCTGTCCAAGCCCAGGGAATAGGCACGCACTGCACAATAAGCCGCCATAGCTCCTGCAAGCGCTTCCGAGGTTGTGTGAGTTCTTGTATACAGGGCGGCATGAGCAGGTTACGCAAAATTTCCCAGGAAAACGGCGGCGTCAGCACGGAGACGATTGTCGAGCGCATTACCACGGCCGTGCTCGAGCAGCGCCTTCCGCTCGGCGCCAAGCTCGGAGAGGAGAAGCTTTGCGCTGTCTTCGGCGTCTCGCGCACGAAGGTGCGCCAGGCGCTGAACCGCCTCGCGCGCAGCAAGCTTGTTGTGCTGAAGCCCCGTCGTGGCGCGTTCCTCGCCGAGCCGACACCCGAGGAGGCGCGCCAGATCTTCGAGGCCCGCCGCGTCATCGAGTGCGAGATTTTTGCGCAGTTCGTGCGCTCGGCAAGTGACGCCGACCTGGCTGCGCTCGAGCGCCACGTCCAGGCCGAGCGCCGCGCCATAAGGCTTGACGACGTGCCGTTGCGCAATCGCCTGCTCGGCACCTTCCATGTGCGCATTGCCGAGATGGTCGGTAACAAGGTGCTGACGGAAATACTTGCCGATCTCGTGACGCGCTCGTCGCTGATCACGCTGCTCCTTCAGTCCGCGCAGGCTGCGTCCTGTTCATCGGACGAGCACCGCGCCCTGATCGCCGCGATCCGTGCGCGCAAGGGCCCGCTCGTGCAGAAGCTGCTGCGCGAGCATCTCGATCATGTCGAGCGCGATCTTGCCGACATGGATGGTGGCGGCAGCGAGTTTGATCTTGCCGATGCCCTCGGGCCGGTCGCGACCGAGCGCAAGAGCAGGGCGACGGCGCGGCGTGTGCGCACTGGCGGAACGCCGAGCCGCGGGAGAGTGTCGAGCCAGCCATGAGCCAGACACCTGACTATCCGCGTGATCTCAAGGGCTATGGGCGCGAGCCGCCGCACGCACGCTGGCCTGGCGACGCGCGCATCGCGGTGCAGTTCGTCGTGAACTATGAGGAGGGCGGCGAGAACTGTATCCTGCACGGCGATGCGGCCTCCGAGGCCTTTCTCTCGGAGGTCGTCGGCGCTGCACCCTGGCCGGGCCAGCGCCACATGAACATGGAGTCGATGTACGAGTACGGTGCGCGTGCCGGCTTCTGGCGGCTCTGGCGCGCCTTCACCTCGCGGCGTATGCCGGTTACCGCGTTCGCCGTCGCACACGCCATGATGCGCGGATCGGAGCAGGTCGCGGCCATGCGTGAGGCCGACTGGGAGATCGCGAGCCACGGTCTGAAGTGGATCGAGTACAAGGACTTCTCTGAAGGCGACGAGCGCGCGCACATCCGCGAGGCCGTGCGCATCCACACCGAGGTCGCCGGCGAGCGCCCGCTCGGCTTTTACCAGGGCCGCTGCTCGGAGCACACGCTGAAGCTCACGATGGAGGAAGGCGGCTTCCTCTATTCGGCGGACAGCTACGCAGATGATCTCCCCTATTGGATATCGGGTCCGCGTGGCCCCTTTCTGATCGTACCCTACAGTCTCGATGCCAACGACATGCGCTTCGCGACTGCGCAGGGTTTCAACTCGGGCGAGCAGTTCTTCGCCTACTTGAAGGACACGTTCGACGTTCTCTACCGCGAAGGCGAGACGCACCCGCGCATGATGTCCGTCGGTCTGCATTGCCGGCTCGCAGGCCGTCCGGGCCGCACGGCTGCACTCGAGCGCTTCCTCGATTACATCGCCGCTCACGATCGCGTCTGGATTGCCCGCCGCATTGATATCGCGCGCCACTGGCAGACAACGCATCCGCCGGAAGGCGCACGGTGATGGGCGACTTGGCCCTCGGCCGGCGGTTGATGGATCGCCTGGAGATGCTTGCGCACTTTTCGGACGATCCCGATGGCCTGACGCGCCTCTATCTTTCAGCCTCGCACAAGCGCGCAGCCGACGTGCTTGCCGGCTGGATGCATGAAGCGGGCCTCACTGTGCACCTCGATGCGGTCGGCACCCTCATCGGCCGCTACGAAGGCGCCGCGCCCGGCGCGCGCGCGTTGCTCGTCGGCTCGCATATCGACACGGTGCGTCAGGCCGGCAAGTACGACGGGGCGCTCGGCGTACTGGCTGCGCTGACGGCCGTTGAAGCGCTCTCGCAAGCGGGCGAGCGCCTGCCCTTCGCAATCGAGGCCATCGCCTTCGGCGATGAGGAAGGCGTGCGCTTTCCCTCGACGCTGCGCGGCTCGCGCGCACTCGCGGGAACGCTCGATGCAGCTTCGCTCGACGAGCGTGATACGACCGGCACCTCCGTACGCGAGGCGCTCGCTGCCTTCGGTACCGATCCGACGCGGCTCGCCGAGGCAGCCTATCCGCGCGAGGCCGCGCTCGGCTTCGTCGAGGTGCACATCGAGCAGGGACCTGTGCTCGAGCGTAGAGGTCAGTCGGTCGGCGTCGTGACCGCGATCAATGGCGCGCGGCGCTTCAGCGTCGTCGTGGAGGGCGCGGCAGGCCACGCCGGTACCTCGCCCATGAACATGCGTCGCGACAGCCTCGCCGCCGCGTCCGAAATGATCCTCGCCATCGAGGGTATTGCCGCAGAGGCACGCGATGTGGTCGCGACCGTCGGCGTCATCGAGGCACGGCCCGGCGCCGTCAACGTCATTCCTGGCGAGACGCGCTTCACCATCGACGCGCGCGCACCCGACGATACCGCGCGTGACGCCGCCGTCGAGCGGATCGAGCGCGCGATCGAAGCCATCGCCGCTCGCCGTGGCCTCGCCGTGCGCGTCTCGCAGACGCATGCCGCGCCCGCCACGGCCTGCAATCCCAAGCTGATCGCCAAGCTTGACGCGGCCGTACGCTCCGCTGGCCACGAGCCCGTGCATCTTCCTTCGGGTGCAGGTCACGATGCCATGGCCGTGGCCGCGCTATGCCCGGTTGCGATGCTGTTCGTGCGGTGCGCGGGCGGCATCAGCCATCACCCGACCGAATCCATCGCACTCGAGGATGCGGACGCCGCCGTGCGCGTCCTTCTGCGCTTCCTGCGTACCTATCGGCCCTGAGACCTCAGTGGACATCAGTATGAGCAGCAAAATCGAGCACAAGGTGCGGGAGTTCCTCGAAAGCGAGCGCGATGCGCAGGTCCGCTTTCTTGCGGAGCTCGTGAAAATCCCGACCGACAACCCGCCGGGTGATTGCAGTCCGGCCGCCGAGTGCGCGGCCAGGCTCATCGAGCCCTTTGGCTGGACGGTCGAGCGCCATCCCGTGCCCGCCGATGTCGTGAAAGCGGCCGGCATGATCTCGTGCACGAACCTGATTGTGCGCCGCGCCTTCGGACCGGGCCTGACGATTGCGCTCAACGCCCATGGCGACGTCGTCCCGCCGGGTACGGGATGGACGCACGATCCCTACGGCGCCGAGATCCGCAATGACTGGATGTACGGACGCGGTGCTGCGGTTTCCAAGTCCGATTTCGCGACGTATGTCTGGGCATTGCGCGCGCTCGAGGCGAGCGGCGCAAAGCTCGGCGGTACGGTCGAGCTGCATCTGACCTATGACGAGGAGACCGGCGGCGAGATCGGCCCC
>CAUJKI010000168.1 GCA_963205015.1 Pseudomonadota bacterium | reverse complement strand
GAGGGCCGTGCGCGGCACGGCAGGCCCCGAGATACCCTGCGCACCGCCGACGAACTCCCAGTTGGTGATGAGCACGCGTGTCAGCTCGGCGACTGCGATCGTGGCCATGCTGAAGTAGTGACCAGAGAGCCGCAGCGTCGGCACGCCGATCAGCGCGGCGATCGATACCGCTATGAGCGCGCCGACCGGTGCCCCAGCGATGGGCGGGAGGCCGAAGTGCGTGTACCCGGCGATGGCCGCATAGGCGCCTGCGCCGAAGAAGACCGCATGGCCGACCGAGATCGGTCCGGCATAGCCGCCGAGCAGGTTCCATGCCGAGGCGCCGATCGCCGCCAGCAACACGAGTGCGCCGAGCCGCTGATAGACGGGCGTACCCATGGTCAGGATCGGATAGGTCAGAACAATCGCAATGAGGATGCCCGGAAGCAGATAGCGCCGCATCATGCCTTACCCATCAGGCCCTGCGGCCTTGTCCACAATACGAGAACGAACAACGTATAGACGATCACATCCTTGTAGACGGGACCGATCCAATAGGCCGACAACGCCTCCAGGACGCCGATGACAAGGCCGGCCACCAGTGCACCCGGCACACTGCCGAAGCCACCGAAAGCGACCGTGACGAAGGCAATGATGGCGAGCGTCTCGCCCACCGTCGGGGAAGTGTAGAAGAAGGTCGCGATGAGCGCGCCGGCGATGCCCGTCGACGCGGCCGACAGGCCCCAGGCGATGGCTTGCATGCGCTCGGGCCTGATGCCCATGAGCTGAGCGGCGGTTGCATCCTCGGATACGGCCAGCATGCGGCTTCCAAGCGCCGTCCGCGTCAGCAGCAGATGCAGAAGTATGGTGACGACGAGGCCGAGGGTGCCGGCGAGCAGGCGCGGGGCATCGATGCGGATATCCCCGATCACGAATGGCGGGCCCAGGATGTTGTCCGGCAGCGTCTTGAAGTTCGACCCGAAGTACCAGAACGCGGAGTAGCGCAGCAGCAGCGCGAGCCCGAACGTGCCGAGGATCTGCGCGATCATCGGCCCCCGCATGACGTGGCGCACGAGCAGGAAGTAGCTGAGGATACCGACGGTGGCGAGCACGATGGCGGCAATCGGGATCGACATCAGCGGGCCGCCGCCGAACGCGGTCCAGACGACGAATGCCGTGTACATCGCCAGCATGACGAAATCGCCATGGGCGAAATTGATGACATTCATCATGCCCCAGATCAGCGTCAGGCCCGACGCGAACAACGCGTAGACCGCACCGATAAGCAGGCCGCTAACAATGACTTGCAAGAGGATGGATGACATGAAGGTGGCGCGCCGTGTAGTGGGTGCGCGCCTTCGCTCGGCTAGAGCTCGTCCGCGCACCTTCCGGCCGGGTGGGAGACCCGGCTACCAGCCCTTGTAGGGAAGCTTCACGTCGCCCGCGGCCTTATCCTTGGGCCAGACGGGCACATACACGCTGTTCCTCAACTGCGTGATCAGGCTCGAAGCCAGCACGTTCTGGCCCTTCTCGTCGAACTTCACGCCGTTGTAGCCGGTGACGACCTGGTGCGCCTTCAAGTCCGTCGCTTTGAGTGCAGCCTGGATCTTGGCCGGCTCGGTCGAGCCCGCGCGGTTGATCGCCTCCACCATGGTGAGGAAGCCCTGCATGGCGCGCGCCGAGGGATCGTCGAGATCGTGACCGGTCTTCTTCTTGTACATCTCATTGATGATGGCGCTCACCGAGCCCGGTTTGCCGACCGCAAAGGATGAGCGGTTGATCAGACCGTCGACGAGGGCGCCGGATGTGCTCACGAACGAGGGATCGTTGAAGCCGGCATTGTCCGCGATCATGATCGACGGCTTCCAGTTCAGGTCCTTCATCGTCTTGGCATAGAGAATGGCGTCGGACGTATAGGAGATGAAGATCACCACGTCCGGGTTCTTCTCCTTCATCTGCAGCACCTGCGGCTGCACGTCCGTTGTGTTGGCCGAATAGGGTATGACCTGCGTGATATTGAGCCCGTCCTTGGCGAACACCTCTCTGATCACACTCGCGACCGAGTTGCCGTATTCCGTGTTTTCGTTGACGACCGCGATCGTATCGGCCTTCTGACCCGCCGCCTTCTGCTCCTTGATGAAGGTGGAGTAGGCGCGGGCGAAGTCGCCGGCAACGGGCGTCGTCCGGAAGAACCACTTGAAGCCGCGTTCCGTCAGATTGGAGGCCACCGACTCTGGTGTGATGAAGGGGATCCCATGGCGCTCGGCCATGGCGCTGGTCGTCACCGTGATGCCGGACTGATAGGCACCGATCAGTGCGTGAACCTTTTCCTCCGTAATGAGGCGCAGCGCCTGGTTCTGTCCGGCGGCCGGCGTACCCTGGTTGTCGGCGAACACGACCGAAATCTTGGCGCCCTTCAAGCCCGGAAGGCCTTGGCCTTCAGCCAACGGAATGTCCTTGAGCTCGGGATGGGCGTTATTGACGATATCGACTGCCAGCTCGATCGCGGCCTTCGAGAAGGTTCCGGCGCTCGCAGCGTTTCCGCTCAACGGATAGATGGCGCCGATCTTGACGGTCTCTTGTGCGTTCGCCTGGGCCAGCAGGCCGAACGTCATCAGTGTAGCGACAAATGCGAAAAACGCGCTCGCGCGACCCAACATTAGTTTCCTCCCGGCAAGCATTACATTTATGGGACCGCCAGCTTTGGCCGACGATCGGGGCCGACTATGACATGCGGGAGCCCCCGCAGTCCATATTGCCGCACTAGGCGTGTTGCAGCGCGCAAGGCCCTTGGCCGTGGATGGCCGCGCCACGCACTGTTAGCTTGGGGCGTCTGTCCCCTCACGTGAGCCCCAGCGAGGTTGGTCATGCGCGACTATCTAGCCTGGCGCCTGGCATTCGGCGTCACCACCCCGTCGACCAATACCGTCGTGCAGCCCGAGTACGACGACATGCGCCCGCCCGGCGTGACCAACCATCTCGCGCGCATGGTCATTCCCGACATGTCGATCCGCACCAACGACGACTTCGACGAGTCGATCCGGCTGATCGATGCCGCCCTCGAGGATGCCGTCGATCGGGTGATGGACTGCAAGCCGAACGCCTTCATCCTCGGCATCTCGGCGCTGTCGATCTGGGGCGGCAATCAGCAGTGGTGTGACGATCTCAAGCGCCGCGTGCGCGCCGTCGCGGGCTTCGACATCCCGGTGGCCCTCGCTTCCGACGCGGTCGTCGAGGGACTGAAGCGGCACGGCATCAAGCGGAAAATCGCGGTGATGGAGCCGTACTACCCGTCGATCGAGCCGCGCATGCAGGGTGTGTTCGGGCCGCACGGCTACGAAATCGTCCGCTTCAATCATATGCGCGGCAAGAGTCCGGCGTCCTACTCCATCCTCACCGCCCGCGACATGATCGAAGCGATCAAGTCGATCGATGGTCCCGACATCGAGGCCATCGTGCAGTTCGGCGCCAATCTTCCGATGGCGCGTCTCGCAGATGAAGCGGAGCGTTGGCTCGACAAGCCCGTTATCAGCGTCAATGTTGCAACCTACTGGCACGCGTGTCGTATGAACGGCATCGACGACAAGCTCTATGGCTTCACCCAGCTCTTCTCGCGCTTCTAGTTGCCGGATGCTCGGCTCAGCCGATGAGCGAGCCTGCGGGATCGGCAGCGAGCACGTCGGCCTCAGGTAAACCGAGCTCGCGGCGCACGATGTTTGTGCCGCGCACGAGTGATACCATCTTATAGAAGGCGTGCAGCCGGCTCATGCCCTGGCGCCCGAAGCCGCAGTCCGTCGACACGATCAGGCGCTCCGGCGGAATTACCTTGAGCGCACGGCGTATGAGCGTTGCGACCTCCTCGGGGCGCTCGACCTGCAGAGTGCGGTGGCTGATGACGCCGATGGCGATCTTCTTGTCCTTGCCGATACCTGCCGCGAAACTTTCGATCTCGTCGCCGCCGTTGTCTGCCGCCTCGAAGGTGATGACGTCGACGTCGAGCTTGTCGAAGAACGGCAGCGCCTGCGTGTAGAAGCGCCGCTTGGTTTCCGTGCGCTGCGCTGCAGGATTGCCCCAGCAGGTATGACACCAGACCTCGGCCTTGGCGCGCAGCCCCTTCACTTCACGGTTGAAGGCCTCGACCAGGAAGTCGCCAGTGATTTCCGCATCGCCGAGACCCACCATACCGTGAATCGCGGGCTCCTCGACCTGGATCACCTGGCAACCGACCTCGGCCAATTCATTGAGCTCCTCGTTCATCGTCGCCGACAGTGCCATGATGAGATCGCGTCGGTTCTTGAAATGCGCGTCGTGGACGCCGGTCGCAACCATCTGACCCGATATGGCACCGAACTTGACGGGCTTGCGCGTCTGGCGCTGAGCCACTTTCCACACCCGTGCATATTCAAGCGGACCTCGCCGCACCGGCCCTGTGACGTGGGGCAGCACGCGCGTCTCCAGCACCTCGAACATGATGTCGCCGGCGGCCTTGTCCCGGCTCGAGGCCGTGCCGCCGCGACCGACATGGTGGCCCGTCAACCCTTCCAGGCGCTCGGTCGCGTAAGCGAACCATGATCGGCCGCCGACATCGCAATCGCAGCGCGCATCACCGTCGGTCAGGAGATCGAGACCGGCGCGGGTTTGGTCGGAGAGGTAGCTCGTGACGGCATCCGTGTACTGCTCACGGAAAGCGATATCGGTCATGGCAAGCGAGAATGACCGCCCCTGCAGGTTGGCTACGAACCAGTGGGGGCGCGGCAGCGAGCCTGTGATCGTCGTCAGCAGCGGGCGGTCCTTCGACACCGTCAACATGAGCGGCTCCATGATGGACGACCGGCTATCCAGGCGCTGTACCGGTCGCGGGCGGGCTTAGTGAAGCATCCCGCGGACCGCTAGACAACCCGACTGCCCGGGCTCCTCCGTTCGCGTTGGCCACGCGAGCAGAGCAACGTCACACCTCACAGCGAGGCTCGAGCGTTGTGCTCACCAGCACAGGCATAGCCGGACCAGGCACCCTCCGGCGCCTCGGGCATCAAGCCGGACCTCGAGCGAATAGCGTTCGACGCCTGCGCCGAACAGAAAGCGACGTGGCCCCGTCTCGGCTGCAGAGTAGCGCAGGAGCCATTGGAAGCGCCGACGACTTAGTCTGCGACTTGGATATCGGCAAGCCAAGCTTCGAAGATGCGCTCGGCTTGCGTCCTGGCCTGCTCCGCGGTCCTTTGCGTTGCTGCTCGCAGCTCCGCGATCGAGGTCCTCGTTGCCGACAGCTCAGCCGCGTGCCCGACGTACCAGCTTTCCAGTCGTGCTGGATCAGCCTCGACATGAAACTGCAACGCCAGCGTCTGCCCACCATAGGCGAAGGCCTGGTTCTCGTAGAACTCATTCGACGCCAGACGGACGGCCCCCTCAGGTAAGTCGAAGGTGTCGCCGTGCCAATGAAGGACCTTCGAAGCACTCTCGGACAGCGCTGCCAGACAGGATCTTTTGCCTTCAGCCGTGAGGCTGACAGGTCCCCAACCGATTTCTTTGACCGCGCCAGCATACACGCGCGCGCCGAGCACGCTCGCGATCAGCTGGCTTCCGAGGCAGATGCCAAGCGTTGGCTTCTTTCGAGAGAGTCGCCGCTCCAACAATGCCAACTCACGTCGCAGGAAGGGATACGTCGCCGTCTCGTACACGCCGATTGGACCGCCGAGCACGATCAGCAAGTCGGCATCGTCGATGGCCGCTGCCGTGAGATCGTCGGTCGGCGCTTCCACGTAGGTGATCGACCAGCCATTGCGCGCCAGAACCAGCGTCAGCAGTCCGAGATCCTCGAATGCGACGTGACGCAACGCTAAGACCGTGCGGCGCGGCATGGTTCGACTCACCTCCGGCGACTACGTTCCGCACACATGACGTTTCTCGGACATTCCCGACTGGATGCAGCAGCGCCTGGCTCGCTCTCTTACTTGCTACGGCCCGCAATTCCTAAGCCCATGCTGGACCAGTAGAGAAAGCTACCTAAGCCCCGGCGTGATCTAAATGATTGATTTCATTGGCGCGCCGCGCCGGGTGAAGATGACAACTACATCTACTCCATAGCCCTCTAAGAGAGCGTTATGTTGACCATGCTTGATCGGGATGTGGGGGGCCGGGGATTGTAGCCGCTGCGCCGCAAGAATCAGGTTGTCCGGCCTGACCGCCCCATCTCGCCCGCCAAGTCGAGAAGGCTTCGGAGCGCAGGGCTGCGGTTGTGTGGGGACCAGATTGCGGAGAACGCGAGCGGTTCCGGCTCGTCGAGGATCGGCAGGAAGGTCACGCCGGTCGCGTGCATCGGCGATGTCGCCTCGCAGACGATAGTGATGCCATAGCCTTGCGCCACCATCGACAGCAGCGTGCCGCGCCCTACGTCGAAGCGCAGGATCGAGAGGTTCGCGCATCTGCCTGCGAGACGCTTGACGATGTGGTCATACACTTGGGGTCCGGTGCCGCCGTGCCGGACGATGAAGGTCTCGCCCGCCAGATCGGTCCAGGTCACGCCTGCGTCTCCGGCAAGCGTGTGGCGCGACGGCAGCACGATCAGAAGCCGCTCGCTCCATATCCGCCGGGAATGGCAATCGGGAACCTCGGGGGAGCCTGCCATGAACGTCACGTCGAGCCGGCCGGCGCGAAGCTGCATGACGCCATCTCGGGCGGTGCCTTCGGCGATCTCGACCTCAATGCCCGGATGCTGTTTCCGGTATTGCTCAAGCAGGTCGGCGAGGAAGCTGCCGGGGATCAGGGCATGGATGCCGATGCGCAAGCTGCCGTGCTCGCCGCGCGCTACCATGCCGGCGGTTCTGACCGCATGGTCGAGATGGTCGATGCCGGTCGTCACTCGCTCGACGAAATGGCGACCGGCTTCTGTCAGCCGCACACCGCGCGCGTGACGCTCGAACAGGAGGATGCCAAGGTCTTCCTCCAGAGCTTTCACACGCGCGCTGACGCTGGATTGCGCTACACCCAGCGCGTTCGCCGCATGGCGGAAATTCAGATACTCGGCAACAGCCAATGTCTGGACCAGAGAGGTCAGCGGTATGCGTGACCCAAGCCAAGCCCGTGTTTTGATTGGCTTACGCCTTCTATTTCCGAGAGCCATGCAGGCGCACCGGAGCTGCTCTAGTCCTCGTCTGCCTCCATCGCCAAAACCGTGTCGATCTTGCGCAACATCGCGCCCCAACCCATCTCGGTCCGTTTCACATACTCGGCCCAGCGTTCATCCATGCTGTGCACGATGGTCGCGCGGCATCCGCCCGCAAGAGGCTCAAGCGTTAACGTGACGAGAGACGAGTTCTCCCGTTCATCTTCCTCGGACGTGAACCAAGAGAAGACGAGTTTCCGGGGGCGATCAATTTCGAGATAATAGCCCCAATGCACAGCCTCGCCTGCTTCTCGCATGTCCGAGAAAGTGAACTTGCCGCCTACCCGCGCGTCGATCTCGATTCTGCGGACATCGAAGGGGGGCATGCCCTGAACGGCCTGTGCCATCCAGGACCGCACCTTGATCGGATCGAGCCATGCGTCAAACACGCGCTCGGCAGACGCCCTGAACTCATGGACCGTCTTCGCTTCAAGTTTTCCGGGCACGCTTTTTCTCCTTGGGAAGCGGGATTTCGTTCGCGGCATCTTCGGCCGTCAAAAGATCATCAATGGCTTGAAGCCGGCTCGCCCAAAAGGATTGCTGGGCAGCGATCCACTGTTGGGCATTAGACAGTGGCTCGGGGCGGAAGCGGAGTATGTGTTCACGCCCGGACACATTCCGCTCGATGAGCTTTGCGCGCTCCAAGAGACGAATGTGCTTGCTCACTGAATTCAGCGAGATCGAAAACTCGGACGCGACATCGGTGACGCGCGCTTCCGAGGCCGCCAGTCGCTGCAATATGCGCCGCCGAATTGGGTCTGCGAGCGCCATAAGCGTCCTGTCCAAGTCTGCCGATGGCCCATCGTAGCGCATCATTCACCCTTTTCGGTGAATTATGTCGAGTGCTATCCTGCGTGTCAATCTGGCAGAGTTCGTTCGACGGATGCAGGCCACCTCGCGCTCGCGCAGCGCCTATTCCGGTGTGCGGAAGGGCGTGCGTCGAGCCTGGAACGAGGACTGGCTGTAGAGGCGGAAAGGGCAGGAAAAGCGGAGGGCAAGATTAAAGAAGACGGCACCATGTCGGGCCGCTTCTGGAAATTATCGTTGTCTGCACACTGGTTAGGTGGGCCGCGAGTGGCACCATGATTTTTGACCCCGCGTGCCGCGATTCCGCGCAACGCCTTGGCTTTGCTGGATTTCGAGCGGCACCATAGGCCAAAATCGCCCAGTTTTCGGCCTTTCGGCGTGTAGAGAACCCCAGGCGCATCGCAGCACTTCAACCGGCGTCAGTGCCTTGCTGCTGGGAGCATGAAACCGGTCCGCCGTCAGGCCCTCAAGGCCAAGCCGCTGCGTGGGGGCGCTCACGCGCCCGCCTTGACCGCCTGCCGCCGCCCCGGTGGAGGCTTGGGAAGCAGACAAGGACGGATTGGGGGCGCGGTCGCGCTCCCATCACGGAACGAACCAAAGGGGTGGTCATCAAGGGTGGATCGTGATAGGTTACATGTAACTATTGCAGCGGAGGCCGATCATGGCGACACCATCCAATTCCAAGCCCGTGCGGGTGAAGGTGCGCGAGCACCGCGACCGGCTGCGCGCCCAAGGGTTGCGCCCCATCCAGATTTGGGTGCCGGATGTGCGCGCACCATCTTTCCAGGAGCAGGCGCATCGCCAGTCGCAGGCGGTCGCCGCAAGCGATCATGCCCGCGAGGATCAGGCTTTCATCAACGCGGTTTCCGATTGGGACGATGAATGAGGCGCGGTGAGGTCTGGACGGTCTCGGGCGGCAAGGATTTCGCGGGCAAGCCGCGTCCTGCCGTTATCGTGCAGGACGACAGCTTCGACGCCACCGATTCCATCACGATCTGCGCCTTCACCACCGACCCGACCGATGCGCCGCTGTTCCGCCTCGTGGTGGAGCCGAACGAGCGCAACGGCCTGCGTTCCCCCTGCCGCCTGATGGTGGACAAGATCACTACCGTTCCCAAGGCGAAGATGGGCGTGCATGTCGGGCGTCTCGATGACGAGGACATGGTGAGGCTCAACCAGGCCATGACGGTATTCCTCGGCATGGCCGTCTCTCCCCGATCCGAAAGGAAAAAGGAAGCATGAGCGTTGGAGCATCGGCCTTGCCGGTAGGGCAGCGGCGGCAATCGGCGGCGAACGGGTCGTTCTGGATACGGAAGGGCCGGGCGATGATACGGGCATGTCCAGGACGCGCGCCCATCGCAACCTCGAACGTCGCGGGCGCGTCGAAACCGGCGTGCTGCCCGACGATCTTTACGACTATGCCAACTCCTCGACGCCGCGCATCGGGCGGCCAGTCAAGCACGACCTTGCCGGCTGGACCATCACCGACGACTGGCCCGAGCATGTCCCGGTCACGGAGGCCGAAGTGGACGTGTTCGAGGCATGGTTCGGCGATCTTTTCGATGAACTGTTCGGGCCATGCCGATGATGTGAGAAGGAGGCTTCTGCCATGACCGCACCCCAACTCTTGAACGGGGTGCGCGCCGCCCTCTATCTGCGCGTCTCCACAGCCCGGCAGGCCGAGCATGACGTGTCGATCCCCGACCAGCGCAAGCAGGGTGAAGCCTATTGCGCCTCGCGCGGCTATCAGCTTGTCGAGACCTTCGTGGAGGCTGGAGCCTCCGCCACCAACGACAAGCGCCCCGAGTTCCAGCGCATGATCGAGGCGGGCACGTCCAGGCCCGCGCCCTTCGATATTGTCGTGGTTCACAGCTTCTCGCGTTTCTTCCGCGATCACTTCGAGCTGGAGTTCTACGTCAGGAAGCTCGCCAAGAACGGCGTCAAGCTCGTCTCCATTACGCAGGAGATGGGCGACGACCCCATGCACCAGATGATGCGGCAGATCATGGCGCTGTTCGACGAATACCAGTCGAAGGAGAACGCCAAGCACGTCCTGCGCGCCATGAACGAGAACGCCCGGCAAGGCTTCTGGAACGGCGCGCGACCGCCTATCGGCTATCGCATCGTCGCGGCCGAGCAGCGCGGATCGAAGATCAAGAAGAAGTTGGAGATCGACCCGCTTCACGCCGACACCGTGCGGCTGATCTATCGGCTATTCCTTGAAGGCGATGGCACGTCCGGCGCAATGGGCGTCAAGTCCATCGCTACCTATCTCAACGAGCGCCGCTTCTTCACCCGCGACGGCGGACGGTGGGGTCTCGCGCAAATCCACGCCATCCTGACCCGCACCACCTATATCGGCGAGCACAGGTTCAACACGCGCTCGCACAAGGACCGGGAGAAGAAGCCGGAGAGCGAGGTCGCCATCATGGCGGTGCCGCCGTTGATCGACCGCGACACGTTCGACGCAGTGCAGGCCCGGTTGAAATCCCGCAATCCCATGGTGACGCCAGCGCGCGTATCGAGCGGTCCCACATTGCTGACCGGCATCTGCTTCTGCGCCAAGTGCGGTGGCGCGATGACGCTGCGCACCGGCAGGGGCAGCGCAGGCGGGACATATCGCTATTACACCTGCTCGACGAAGGCGCGGCAGGGCAAGACCGGCTGCAAGGGCCGCACGATCCCGATGGACAAGCTGGACCATCTTGTGGCCGATCATATCGGGGATCGCTTGCTACTGCCCAAGCGGCTGGAAACCGTCCTCGCCAGCGTCATCGACCGCCGGCAGGAGCGCACCGAACGCCGCCGCGAGCATCTTGCCGAGCTTCACAGGCGAATCACGGAAACCGACCAGCGGCTCGGCCGGCTCTATGACGCCATCGAATCCGGCATGGTGGACAAGGACGATTCGGTAGCGAAAGAACGCATGGCCGGCCTCAAGGCGATCCGCGAGCAGGCCACGACCGACGCGGAGCGGATCGAGGCTGCGCTTGACAATACCGGCAATAAGGCCGTCACGCCCGCCATGCTCAAGACCTTCGCCAGCACGGCCCGCCAGCGCATCCGGCTGGAGAACGGCGGCTACCGCCGCGACCACCTGCGCGCGCTGGCGCAGCGCGTCGAGGTCGCCGACAAGGAGGTCCGCATCATGGGATCGAAGTCCGAACTGCTGCGAACGCTCGTCGCCGCCTCAAGTGGGAAATCGGCGGCGTTCGGCGTTCAGAGTTCTGTTCTGAAATGGCGCGCCGGGAAGGATTCGAACCCACGACCCCCAGATTCGTAGTCTGGTGCTCTATCCAACTGAGCTACCGGCGCATGGCGTCCCGGAACTGGCCTCGGGACGCAAATCGACAGGCGTGGGCGGAGCCCCGCCGTCGAGGCTCGCCCTTTTAGACGGTCGTGCCAGGAAGTGCAAGCCAGTGCGACAGCGGCACGCCATTTGGTATCGGAGCCAGGCGAAAACACCCCGTCGGCCGACCTGGGCGGTACCCGAATCTGTACCGGTACGGGCCGTGGCGACACAGGATTTCAGGCCTCGATGGCCACCACCGGAGGAGGCGGCCGTGGCGTCGGTCAGGCCAGGAACTGGCCGCCGTCGACGGTGACCGTCTGGCCGGTGACCCAGCTCGCGAGATCGCTCGACAGGAAGAGCGCTACTGCCGCAATCTCCTCTGGCGCGCCAAACCGGCCCCAGGGAATGGACTTGAGCGTCGCCTGATAGAGCGGCGGGTTGTCGGTCTTGCGCTTGTCCCACACGCCCCCCGGAAACTCGATCGAGCCCGGCGCAATGGCGTTCACGCGGATGCGCTTGCCCGCGAGCATCACGGCCTGGGACTGCGTGTAGTTGATTATAGCCGCCTTCACCGCCGCGTACGGCGCCGAGCGCGCGCTCGCGCGGTAGCC
>CAUJKI010000167.1 GCA_963205015.1 Pseudomonadota bacterium | reverse complement strand
CGGCGATCTCGATGCTCGTGCGCGAACGACGCGCCGACTCCACGACAGCCGCTTCGACTTCCGCCGCCATGTCGAGAAGCCGCGCCTTGTCCGGATGGCGGAAATCGATCCACAGCTCCGCCTCGTCCGAGAGGATGCCGGGTAGGTTCGGCTTGAGATCGAGACGCGCCGCACTCGTCTTGCCGTCCTCGGGCGCATAGCGCCAGCCGATGTCATCGATCGCGACGGCGACATACGAAGCACCGACAAGCGCATTGCGCCGCTGTGTCATCGGCGTCGGCCCTACATGCGAGGTCTCGCCGCGCACGCTGATGCGCATCCCTTGCATGGCGAAGCCACCTGTCACGATGCCGAGCGGCAAGCCCGCCGCATCGAGCTTCGGCCCTTGCTCGATGTGCAGCTCGAAGTAGCTGTCGATCTTGCGTCCGCCGACCGGCGCGTCGCCACGATAGCCGATCCGCGCAAGCTCGTCGGCGAAGCGCAGGCCTTCCTTGTCGCGGCGATCCTCGACCCATTCGACGTCGGCACCGCCCGAGAACACGAGCGACGCGAGCATCGGCGGAGGAAAGCGTGCGCCCTCCTCGTTCGTCCAGTTCACGACCTCGATCGGATGCTTCGTCCTGATACCGCGCTCGTCGAGCGTGCGCAGGACCTCGAGCCCCGACATCACGCCGAGAATGCCATCAAAGCGCCCACCCTTGGCCTGCGTATCGAGATGGCTGCCGATCAGCACCGGCGCTGCGTTCGGATCCGTACCCTCGCGGCGCACGAACATGCTGCCGAGGCGGTCGATCTTCAGCGGCCATCCACCGTCGCGGACCATGCGCGCGAAAAGATCGCGCACGGCCTTGTCCTCATCGCTCAGTGTCAGGCGGCGAATGCCGCCCGCGGGCGTGCGGCCGATCTCGGCCGAGGCCATGAGGTCCTGCCAGAGGCGATCGGGGTTGATCGAGAGGTTCGTGCTCATGGCGGGCTCCGGGATGCGCATCACGGAGCGAACTATTCCCGGCTATGATCCTGCTGGGAAGAGACTCGTTGCACGATTGTTGGATGGAACTGCCGCTCGCGCGGGCAAATACCTTACGTCATCGCGAAGAATGCGCCGCCGCTCCACACGCCGAGGCGCCCGGCCTCGTCCTCGACCGCCATCTCGACGAGGTCGTAGTAGAGCGCGCGCGTCACCAGAGCCTCGAGCCGCCCGCGCACGAGGACGTACGGCTTGAGCCCACCAGTCCCCATCTCGAGCGCGAACCGCAGCGGGCGCTCCGGTCCACAGCGGACGATGTCATCGACATTCGTTCTAAAGATCAGCTCCTGCGCGCGCCCGCTACCCAGGACCTCCATCTCGACGGCCAGGAATGGGGCATCGGCAACCGCCACATCGACTTTCTCGACCGGGGTCACGAGAAAGTGACGACCGTCCAGGTCGCGCCTCAACACGCGGGAAAAGAGCCGCACCAAGGGCTTCCGGCCGATCGGGCTGCCCTGGTAGAACCATGTGCCATCGGCAGCAATGGCCATGCCGATATCCCCGCAATACGGGGGATCCCAACTATCGACCGGTGGCAGACGATCCTTGTCCTGGGCGCGCAGCATGGCTTCCATACCGGCCAGGGGCGCGGCATCGGCGGCCGGCTTCTCGGCGTTATCCTGCCTTGTTTCCTGCCGACTGCCCTGCATATCGTGTGGACCCATGAGGCAACCTTGCTTGCGCGGCGCAACAGGCGTTTGGCAACATACCATCTCAACAGCTGGACACGTGGCCGGTTCCGCCGTGCCCGGCGTGGCGGAGCCGCGGTTAACTTCCGCTCAACCGAGCCGGGTCGCTGCCTATTTGCCAGGCACCGCAGTCCTTATTCTGAACATCTTCGCCGCCACAAGCTTCCGCAACCCCTGAAAACGGCCTTATAGTCCCCCCATGACAACAGTAATCGACACCCAGGACAACATCGTTGCGCGCGTCGAAGCTGCCGGAGAGCGGGTGCGGCGCGTCCACGCGGCTACGGCCTCCGTCATCTTCGGCCAGGACAAGGTCATCGAGCAGACGCTCGTGACGCTGCTCTCGGGCGGCCACGCGCTGCTGATCGGCGTGCCCGGCCTCGCCAAGACGCTGCTCGTCGAGACGCTCGGGCGCGTGCTCGGCCTCGATGCCAAGCGCATCCAGTTCACGCCCGACCTCATGCCCTCGGACATCATCGGCGCCGAGGTGCTCGAGGATGCCCAGGGCGGGCGCCGCAGCTTCCGCTTCATCCGCGGGCCGGTCTTTACGCAGCTCCTGATGGCCGACGAGATCAACCGCGCCTCGCCCAAGACGCAGTCGGCGCTGCTGCAGGCCATGCAGGAGCATCACGTCACGGTCGCCGGCCAGCGCCATGATGTGCCGCAGCCCTTCCACGTGCTGGCGACTCAGAACCCGCTCGAGCAGGAAGGCACCTATCCGCTCCCCGAGGCACAGCTCGATCGCTTCCTCCTTCAGGTCGATGTCGACTATCCGGACACCGCTGCGGAGCGGCGGATGCTTTTCTCCACCACCGGCACGGAAGAGCGCCGCCTCGAGCCAATCCTCTCCGGCCAGGAGCTGATGAGCATCCAGCGCCTCGTCCGCCAGATCCCCGTGCCCGACAAGGTTGTCGATGCGATCCTCACGCTCGTGCGCACCGCGCGCCCAGGCACCGGCGCCGACAGTGACACCGACCGCTTCGTCGCCTGGGGTCCTGGCCCGCGCGCGAGCCAGGCGCTCATGCTGGCCGTGCGCGCCAAGGCGCTCATCGACGGCCGCCTCGCCCCGTCGGTCGATGATGTCATCGCCCTTGCCGAGCCCGTTCTCAAGCATCGCATGGCGCTCAATTTCGCGGCCCGCGCCGAGGGTCGCCAGCTGGATCATCGCATCGT
Source organism: Pseudomonadota bacterium (assembly GCA_963205015.1). Lineage (GTDB taxonomy): Bacteria > Pseudomonadota > Alphaproteobacteria > Rhizobiales > Hyphomicrobiaceae. The sequence goes on along the minus strand of CAUJKI010000167.1, from coordinate 150 downwards.
ACCCGATCCGGCGCCAGAACCGCGCGTCCGGGACCAGCCTCGGATCCGCCGAATAGACGCCGTTCACGTCCGTATAGATCTCGCACGCATCCGCTTTCAGGGCCGCGGCCAGCCCGACCGCCGTCGTGTCCGAGCCGCCCCGCCCCAGCG
>CAUJKI010000166.1 GCA_963205015.1 Pseudomonadota bacterium | reverse complement strand
CGCGCTTGACGAGACGATCGGTATTCTGCGGCGCGTTCTCCGGCTTCGATTCATCGTCGAGCTTGATGATCTGGATCTCGCGGCCGCCGAGCTTTCCGCCCTTCTCCGCAATCAGCATCTCGACGGCGAAGGTGATGTTCTCGCCGAGTTTGGCGAACGTACCCGAATACGGAAGCATCAGCCCGATCTTCAGGGCGCGCGCCTGGCCGATGGCCCAGCCCGTCGGTATAGCGGACGCGGCGGTGGTCGCGAGCGCGCCTTTCATGAGGCCACGGCGGGTCGGACGGAGTCTCTCGATCGACATCTACTGTGTTCCCTCCTGTTGGAATTGGTGGCCGGCAGCAGGGCAGCAGCCTGATGGTCGGCTTGCGCTCTTTTATAGCGCCGCGCGGCGTCCTTGGAATGCTTCAATCGTCGGAGGGCGATCACCGGTCAGGCGCCCGAGGCCGGTGCCGACCGCGGCGGGAGCACGGCGGGAGGATCGTCGTTCTCGGGAACGAACGCTTCTCGCGTACGCGAGACCGGGCTCGAGATCTTGCCGAGATGCTGGGCGAGATCGATCGTGCTCCGCCGGCCGATGTCTGGGCCGTGCCGCTCCAGCCACTTGCCGGCTTCCGATTGGCCGGCAAGAAAGAGGCGGGCGATGGTCGTCCGGTCAGGCTGGATCTTGCTGTCTGCCGGGAGGATGGCGGTGTGGTGGCCCGCCTCAACGAGATGAAAGCGGTGCCGTGCAAGGCGTTGTGCCGGGGTGCGTGCGCGTCGCCACCAGCCGAGGGCGGCGGCGGTCCGGGCCGCCTCGATCAGCTCGACGTCGCGGCGGAGCGGCTGATTGAAGGTAATGCGGCTGACCGTGCCGGCGATCTCGCGTGCCGAGCGTGGCACACCCGGCTGATCCATCGCGTTGAGCAGGACGACCAGAGTGTCGCCGGCGGGGCTTTCTGCGGCCAGCGTGACGATATCCGGATTGGCCGAGAAGCCGCCGTCCCAATAGGCGCGGCCCTCGATCTCCACGGCATGATGGATGGTCGGCAGGCAGGCCGAGGCAAGAACGGCCTCGACCGTCAGCTCGGACCGGCGGAATAGACGTTTGGCGCCCGTTGCGACATCGGTCGCGGCAACGAGCAGCTCGAGACCGGCAAAGGTGCGGATGCGCTCGAAGTCGATGTGCTCGGTAAGAATGCGGCGCAGGGGATCGAAGCCGAGCGGATTGAACTCGTAGGGCGAGAGAAGCGCTGCGACCGGGGCCAGCGACGAGGGCCGCCCAAGGCCGCGCAGAAAGGGGTTGAACCGCATGAGATCGGGAACGCCCGCTTCCTGAACGGCCTCCCAGACCGTGCGCAGCGTCTGGCGTGCCTGCTGGCGGCCCCCATGCGCAAGGCCGCTGGCGAGTGCCGCTGCATTCACCGCGCCGGCGCTGGTCGCACTGATCCAGGCGAGGCGGAGTGGCAGGTCGTCCTCGAGCAGGCGATCGAGCACACCCCAGGTGAAGGCGCCGTGCACGCCGCCGCCCTGGAGCGCGAGATTGATCGCGCGTTGCCGCTTGCCGCCAATACCGAGCACGTACCCCTCCGCGCCGCCTTGTTGCACTGCATCATGGCAGAGTGGAGACGGGGGCGACAATCGGCAGGCTGTTCACGATTGTGCATAGCATCGTGACACCGAATGCTGGCTGTAGGTGCTGCGGTGTGAGCACGTCGCCAGGCGGCCCCGTGGCCGAGATGCGTCCGTTTGCCAGCAGAACGATGTGATCCGCGAAGCGGGCGGCGAGGCTCAGATCATGGAGCGCGACGACGATGGTGCGTCCTTCCGTCGCGAGCCGCTGGAAGAGCGTGAAGAGCGCGAGCGCGTGCGCAGGATCGAGGCCGGCCGTGGGCTCATCGGCAATGATCAGCGGCGCTTCCTGTGCAAGTGCGCGGGCAACCAGGACGCGGGCGCGCTCGCCACCGGAGAGTTGTGAGACCGGACGGTCGGCGAGATGGGCAATGTCCATGGCGGCCAGTGCGCGCGCAATCGCTTCTGCATTTGCATCGTCGTGGGGCAGGCGGCCGAGGGCGACCACGGCGCGTGCGGCGAGCGGCCAGTGCACGGCGCGCTCCTGCGGCAAGTAGGCAATGGCGCGGGCGATCTCGGCACGCGCGTACGCCGCGAGCAGGCGGCCGTCGAGCGTGATCCGGCCATGCTGCGGCACGAGCAGAGCCGCGCAGGCGCGCAGCAGTGTCGATTTGCCGGCGCCGTTCGGTCCGACGACGGCCGTGACCTTGCCTTTCGGCACCGTGATGTCGACGGCATCGAGCACCGCGCGATCGCCGAGCGCGAGGCGGACATCCTCGAACCTGGCCATCATGGCGCCAGCTCCCGCCGCGTCGAGACGACGAGCCATACGAAGAAGGGCGTGCCGATCAGTGCGGTGAGTACGCCAAGGCGAATGCCGCCGCCCGGCGAGACGATGCGGAGCACAAGGTCGGACGCGAGCACGAGAGCGGCGCCGCCGAGCGCGCTTGCCGGCAGGAGGCGCGAAGGGACATGGCCGACGAGCGGTCGCAGGATGTGCGGTACGATGAGCCCGACGAAGCCAATGGTGCCGGAGACGGCCGTTGCCGCGCCAACGGCGAGCGCGGTGCCCGCGACTACTAGCAGCCGCAGGTGCGGCAGCGACGTACCGAGGTTGGCGGCCACTTCCTCGCCGAGCGTCAGTGCGTCGAGGTCGCGGCCGAGGCGCGCGAGCACGGCAAGGCCGATGAGGATTGGCGGCGCGGCGAGCCACACGTGCGTCATGCTGCGGTCGCTGAGCGATCCCATGAGCCAATAGACGATCTCGACCGCGGCAAAGGGATTCTGCGAGAGCGTGAGAACGAGCGCGATCAGCGCCGTGGTCAGACTGGCGACGGCGACGCCGGCGAGGATCAGCGTGATCGGGCCGCCCCGCTCGCCTGCGAGCCAGAGCACGACGGCCATCGCGCCGGCCGCGCCGACGAGCCCGCCGAGCGGCAGGCCGACGGCGAGGCTCGCTGCGAGGCCGCTGTGGATCGCGAGCACGGCACCGAGCGCGGCGCCACCCGAGATGCCGATGATGCCGGGCTCGGCCAGCGGATTGCGCAGATAGCCCTGCAGTGCCGCGCCGGAAAGACCGAGCGCCGCGCCGACGAGCACGCCGAGCAGAGTACGCGGCAGGCGGATCTCGCTGAGAATGAGCCACGCCTGTCCGGTGTCGCTGAAATTGACGCCCGTCGGCCCGACCGCGAGCGAGGCGAGCGCGAGTACAAGCGTGAGCACTGCAAGGCCGGGAATGACGTATGGCTGTGCGGCGGAGCTCATGCCGGCGGCCTTCGTATGGTGAGCCGCCGGCGCGCGTCTGCAAGGGCTTCGATGGCTTCGGCAATATACGGCGTACCGCAGATCCACTGGCGCCAGGGCAGGACCATCGTTGCGCGGTCACGCATGACGACCTTGAGCGCGGGATGCGCCAGTGCATCGGCGACGACGGTTCTGTACTCGTCGCTCGGGCCTGCAAAGAGCAGCAGATCGGGAGGGTGTGAAACGATAGCTTCAATGCTGACGCGGCCGCCGTGGTCGGCATGAAGCACGGGTGCCAGATTCCGGAAACCCGCCAGACTCAGCGCTTCGTCTTCGAGTTGCCCGGTGCCTGAGACAATGCCGTTGATCTGGTAGATGAGAGCTGTAGGCCTTGCCGCCTCCGGCGGGCTGACAGCGACTGCGCGCGACAGCCGGGCATCGAATGCGGCAATGGCGGCACGGCCCTGCTCGACATCGCCGGTCGCTTCAGCAACGCGGAGCATGGCTGTCCGCACGCCCGCGATATCCTGCGCCATGGGAATGGTAACGACGCGGAGTTTCAGCCGCTCGAGCATGGCGATGGTTGCGGGCCTGGTGAACTCGGCGGCGAGGACGAGGTCGGGCTTGAGCGCGAGAACTTCCTCCGCTTCGCCGCGAATGCGCTTGAAGGATTGCGCGCGCTCGGCAATGGGCGAAGCGCGCGGATCATTCGACGAGGGACTGAGCGCAACGATGCGCTGAGGCGCCGCCAGATCGAACAGCAGGATGTCCGTGCAAAGGTTCAGCGAAACGATCCGCTGTGGCTTGGCCTCCTGCGCGAGCAGGCTCGCCGGCATGAGGGCAAGCGTCAGCGCGGCAAGGGCGCATCGAAGGATCATGCTGCGCTTACCGGTCCCGCTCGTGGAAGTGGTCGTAAATGCGCTGGGCCGTCTCCTGAGAGATGCCGCTGACGGTCGTAAGATCGGCGACGCTCGCCCGGCTCACGGCCTTGGCAGAGCCGAAGTGGTGGAGGAGCGCGCGCTTGCGCGTCGGGCCGATGCCGTCGATCTCGTCGAGCGGATTGGCGCTGATCGCCTTCGTGCGCCGCGCGCGATGGGCACCGATGACGAAGCGGTGTGCCTCGTCGCGCAGGCGCTGGACGAAATAGAGCACGGGATCGCGCGTCTCGAGCATGATCGGGCGATCACGCCCGGGAATGTGGAAATGCTCGCGCCCCGCATCGCGATCAGGGCCCTTGGCCACACCAATGAGCGCGATGTCATCGATGTTGAGATCATCGAAAACCTCGCGCGCGATATTGAGCTGGCCAAGCCCGCCGTCGATGAGCACCAGATCGGGCTTGTCGGGGAAGGCGGCTTCCTCCGCATCATCGTTGTCCTCGGTCACCGGTATGTCTGCCGGCGTTTCGGGGACGTTGTCGAGATCGATTGGGCTCTCGTCGACTGTGGGCGCCGCGGCGGCGGCGATGCGCTTGAAGCGGCGCGTGAGCACCTCGCGCATCATGGCGTAGTCGTCGCCCGGTGTGAGATCCGCGGACTTGATGTTGAACTTGCGATACTGGCCTTTGACCATCCCGTCCGATCCGGCGACGATCATGGCGCCGACGGCATTCGTGCCGGATACGTGGCTGTTGTCGAATACCTCGATGCGCCGCGGCACCTTCTCGAGGCCGAAGCGATCGGCGAGCGCTTCGAGCAGGCGGCGCTGCGATGCGCCTTCGGCGAGACGGCGGCCGAGCGCTTCCTTGGCATTGTTGAGCGCGTGCTCGACGACGCCGGTCTTGGTGCCGCGCTGGGGCACGCGGATCTCGACTTTGCGCTCGGCCTTGAGCGAGAGGGCTTCGGCCAGGAGATCGCGGCTCGGCACGTCGTGCGAGAGGAGGATCAGGCGGGGGACGGGTTTGTCGTCGTAGAACTGCGCGATGAAGGAATCGAGTACTTCGGCAAGGTCGATGGAGCGGTCTGCGCGCGGGAAGTAGGCGCGGTTGCCCCAGTTCTGGCCCGTGCGGAAGAAGAAGACCTGCACGCAGGTCTGCCCGCCTTCCTGGTAGGCGCCGAAGACATCGGCTTCCTCGATACCCTCGGGATTGATCGTCTGGTCGGCCGTGACGTGGCTCAGCGCTGAAAGCCGATTGCGGATCGCCGCCGCCTGCTCGAACTCGAGGGCATCGGATGCGGCCATCATGCGCGCCTTCAATTGAGCGCGCACGTCCTGGCTGCCGCCGCGCAGGAAGCGGCAGGCCTCATCCACGAGCCGGCCATAGTCTTCCAGGCTGATCTCGCCTGTGCACGGCGCCGAGCAGCGCTTGATCTGATAGAGGAGGCAGGGTCGCGTGCGGCTCTCGTAGACGGAGTCCGTGCAGGAGCGCAGCAGGAAGGCGCGCTGCAGGGTGTTGATCGCACGGTTCACGGCGCCGGCCGAGGCGAACGGACCGAAATAGTCGCCTTTGCGCTTTCGCGCACCGCGATGCTTCATGATCTGCGGCGCACCGTGATCGCGAGAGATCAGGATGTAGGGAAAGGATTTGTCGTCGCGCAGGAGGACGTTGAAGCGCGGGCGAAAGCGCTTGATGAGGTTCGCTTCGAGCAGCAGCGCCTCGCTC
>CAUJKI010000165.1 GCA_963205015.1 Pseudomonadota bacterium | reverse complement strand
ACAAGATCGCTGCCGTCGAAAGGCTTTGTCCGAGATCGCTCCTGCTCAGCGAAGGTCGTCTCGTGGCGGCGATGGCGACGGGCGACATGCTCCGAGAGAGCGCGTTTGCGAGCGTGTATTTCGGGACACCACTGGCACCATAGCGCAACAACTGCGCTGCAATACGGACGCTGATTTCGCAAACGCAGTCGATATTCTCCAGACGTGAATAAGTGTTCATGACGAGTATTGACATTTGTAACTTGAAATTCATGGCGCAAGCGGCCAGTTTCATTATTACGCCGGGTTAATGTCGGAAAGTTGAAGGAGAGCGTTCCGAATGTTGAGAACACTCGCAATATCAGCGGTGGCTGCGGCAGGGCTGCTGTTCATGCCAGGTCAAGTCACCACGACCAGCGCCGCACCATCCATTGCGCCGAAGATCGCGACGCCGGAGAGTGCGGTCGAGCAAGTGCGCCGGGGTGGCCGCGGTGGCGGCTTCCGTGGCGGCAGCTTCAGAGGCGGCAGCAGCTTCTGGGGCGGACGTTCGTTTGGTGGCCGCAGCTTCCGCGGTGGTCGCGCGTTCAGCGGTCGCAGCTTCCGTGGCGGCCGCGTGTTCGGCGGTCGTAGTTTCCGCGGTGGTCGCGTGTTCGGTGGCCGTAGCTTCCGTGGCGGCCGCCACTTCGCCTACTACGGCGGGCGGCATCGCCACCGCGGCTGGCGCCGTGGCATCCTGATCGGCGCCGGCCTGCCGTTCTTTTATGGCGGCGGCTACTACTACGGCAGCTGCAATTACTACTATCGTCGCTGGATGCGCACGGGCAGCAGCTATTGGCGTCACCGCTACTACGATTGCACCGGATACTGGTGATCGGCATCACGACACAACACGAAGAAAGGCCAGCCAAACGGCTGGCCTTTCTTTTTGTTCCACGCACGCAGCCCCTGGTCAGCCGCGCTCGCTCACGGGTACGTAGGCCCGCGCCTCGGGACCCGTATAGAGCGTCAGCGGGCGAATGAGGATGTTGTTGTCGAGCTGCTCCAGCACCTGCACGGTCCAGCCCGGAACGCGCCCCACCGCGAAGATGGGCACGAACAGGTCCTTCGGAATCTTGTGAAGGTAGTAGATCACGCCCGAATAGAAGTCGACGTTGACGTTCACGCCGTGCCGCGCATAGGGCTTCATTTCGGCGACGAGTGACTCGAGGATCTCATACCACTTCGGCTCGCCCATTTCCTTCGACAGCCGGCGGACACCCTCGCGCATATGCCGCGCACGCGGGTCCTCCGCGCGATAGACGCGATGACCAAAACCAGTGATCGGCTCCTTCGCGGCCCGCTTTGCCTTCACGAACGCCGCCGTATTGGCTGGGTCGCCGATCTCCTCGGCCATGCGCATGACGTCCTCGGCGGCGCCACCATGCGCAGGTCCCGACAGCGCCGCGACCGCCGCCGTGATGGCCGCATGGATGTTCGCATCGGTGCCGATCACCACGCGCGCCGTGAACGAGGAGGCATTGGAGCCGTGCTCGGCATGGAGCACGAGATCGGTGTCGAGCAGCTTCGCGGCATCTGCCGAAGGCTTCTCGCCCTTGAGCAGCCAGAGGAAGTTCGCCGCATGGCCGAGCGCCGGATCAGGTGCGAGCGGCGCGAGGCCGCTGCGAATGCGCTCGTGCGCTGCGACGATCATCGGCACCTGCGAGGAAAGCCGCACGCCTTTGCGGATGGTCGCGGCGCGCGAGGTATCGGCCGTCTCTGGATCGAAGGCTGCGAGCGCCGAGACCGCCGTGCGCAGTACGTCCATGGGATGGGCACGCTGGACGAACCGGATCACATCGAGGACCTCGGGCGGCAGCACGCGTGCGGCCTTGAGTTCGGCATCGAAGGCCCGGAGCTCGGCCGCGGTCGGCAACTCGCCATGCACCAGCAGATAAGCCGTTTCCTCGAAGCAGGAGTGGGCCGCGAGATCGTGGATCGAGTAGCCGCGATAGCGCAACTCGCCGGCCTTCCCATCGATGAAGGTCGTGCCCGAGCGCTCGAAGTACACGTCCTTGAGACCCCGGTAGATGCGGGGCTCGTTGCTTGGTTCGGTCATGTTCTGTCTCCCGAGCCGTTTCGTATCATATTCCGGACCGGTACTTGCACCATTCTTGCCATCGCCTACAAGAGCATTCGAGGTCCAAGGGCAAGATCAAGGAGACGCGGATGGACATCATTGCGTCCTGCAAGGCCAGCGTAAAGGGGCGCGGGCTCCGGGTCGTCCTGCCGGAAGGGGAGGACGAGCGCATCCGCGCCGCCGCAGTCGGGATCGCGCGCGAGGGTCTCGCCCGCCCGATCCTGCTGGCAGAGGACGCGGGCGCCGTGCGGGCCGGGCTCAGGGCTCTGGGCGCGGGCGATGACGCCATCGATGTCCGCGAGCCGGAGGGGGACGCCGCCGGCCCCGCGCTCGCAAGCCACGTCGCTGCGACCCGCGAGCGGCTGAATGAGCGCACGGCCGGCCGCCTCGTCAGGAAGCCGCTCTATTTTGGCGGCGCGCTGGTCGCCATCGGCGAAGCGGATGCGCTGGTCGCGGGTGTCGCCAATCCGACGCGCCGGGTCATCGAGGCGGGCCTCATGACCATCGGACCGGCGCCGGGCATCGCCACGCCGTCGAGCTACTTCCTCATGATGATCCCGGGGCACACGGGCGCTGAGCCACGTGCCTTGATCTTCGCAGATTGCGCCGTGAACGCCGACCCGAGCCCCGAAGAGCTCGCCGACATCGCCATCGCCTCGGCGGTCAGCGCCGAAGCCCTGCTCGGGGCTCCCGCACGCGTCGCGTTGCTCTCGTTCTCGACTCACGGCAGCGCCACGCACCCACGCGTCGACAAGGTTCGCGCCGCACTCGCTCTGATAAGGGCGCGCCAGCCTTCGCTCATGGTCGATGGCGAGCTGCAGGCCGATGCTGCCCTGTCCGCAGCCGTCGCCGCCAAGAAGATAAAGGAGCAAGGCAGCGTCGCCGGCCGGGCCAACGTGCTGGTGTTCCCGGACCTCGATTCCGGCAACATCGGCTACAAGCTCACGCAGGAGCTGGCCGGCGCCCAGGCGATCGGGCCCTTTCTGCAGGGCTTTGCGAAGCCCGTGTCCGACCTCTCACGCGGGGCCACTGTCGCAGACATCGTGGCGACCGTGGCGGTGACACTCGCGCGCGCAGTGCCAGGATAGCTAGCGCTTCCAGCCGATCCAGTCGCAGATGGCCTCGCCCATCATGAGCTTCTTGTCGGCCTCGGGAATCCAGTCGATCTCCTGGAAGTGCGTCACGCACTGCCGCCATGAGCACGGCATCTTGGTGATATCAGTGCCCCAGAAGAGCCGACGCGGGCCAAAGGCATCGTAGAGCGCACGGTAATGTTTATGCAGGCTTCGGAACGGATAAGCATCGTTCGCATAGAACGGACCGCCCGTCAGCTTTACCGCGACATTCGGCAGATTCGCGAGCGCCGTTAGCTCCGGCAGGCGGGCGAACGCCGCGTCGCCCCCCTTGAAGATGCGCTCGGCGCCCATGTGGTCCACGATGAGTTTCAAGCCCGGGTGGTGCTCGGCAACCTGTCCGAGCTGCGGCAGCCAGTCCCCGGCGAGGAGCGCGACAGGCAGCCCGGCCTTCTCGGCCGCCGGCCAGAGCCAGTCGATGGTGCCGTCGAAGGGCCATGACTTCTTGCGCGGCTCGCTGAAATAGAAGCGCAGGCCCAGCATTCCAGGGCGCTGGCGCCACGTGGGTACGAGCGCGCGGCTCTCGGGCTTGTCGAGCGGAAAATTGCCGAGGATAGCGAAGCGTCCAGGATACGCTTTGACGGCTTCGACGGCGAGTTCGTTGCAGTCCGGATCCCACATCGGCGGATGCAGCACCGCACCGTCGATGCCAGCCTCGTCCATGCCGCGGATGGCTTCTTCGGCGAGATAGGGGCGCTCGAGATGCAGATGGGACGGCGTCCCCTTGGCCCAGATGTGCACTTGCGCGTCGATGATCGCCATGCCCCGCTCCCAGCCCTGTGTCGATCGATCGCGAAACACTATTTGAGCGCACGCAGCTCCACAAATGCAAATGCGCCCGCCGAGCAATCGGCGGGCGCATGATGCGCAGAGCTAAGGCTACGCTACGTATCAGTACATCGGCACGCCGTAGTGCTGATGCGTACGCGTCTCCCAATTGCGATCGCCCCAAGCGTCATCGCTGAACTCGGGCGCATCGCGGAGCTGCTGCTCGGTGATGCCGGTCCGATAGCCGCCGAGAGCGGTATCATACTTCAGCGCGGCCCACGGCACGGGATAGTGGCTGTGGCCGAGACCGAGAAAGCCGCCGAAGCTCATCACGGCATACGTGACCTTGCCGGAGATCTTGTCGATCATGAGATGATCGATCTCGCCGACCTTCGCGTCGCCGGCACCGTAGACATTCGTGCCCTCGACGTCCTCGCTCGAGATGAGCTGGCTATTGGGATGCTGTGTTGCCGAAGCCATCGTATCCTCCATTGGTTTTCGAGCTGTGCGGATCATCCGCCGCAATACGGGCAATGCCGCGTATCCGGGGCGCTGAGCAGAAGGGGCGCCGTAGGGCGCCCCTTCATGGTCTAGCGGGTCTGGCCGCCGGTTCCTGTCGGCGTCGGCGCCTGGCGCGCAGCCTTGGCCGGCCTCACGTAATCGGGGGCGGCCATGAGCTGATCCTTCGTTGAGTTGACGGTGAAGTAAGTCTGACCGTCGCTGTGGATCATGCGCTTGACCTCATCAGGCTTCATCGAGACTTCTTTCTCGCCGATGCCGAGGAAGCCGCCCACCCCGAGAATGATGGCAGACACGCTTCCGGACTCGTCGACGAGGATGTCGTTGACGTCACCGATACGCTCGCCGCTCGTGTTGTAAACGCGGCTGCGCATGAAATCGCGCGCATTCCACGCGCCTTTCACCTCTTCAGTCGGGGCCTGGGTTTTAATCTGCGTCTCGCTGCTGGGCGCACGCGCAGGCGGTGTCGCCGCAGGTGGCTGCGTGGTGGCAGGCGGCGTGGTCGTCGGGGGCGCGGTAGTCGTCTGCGCGATTGCCGAAGACGACATCAGAAGCGCGGCGCAAGCCGCGAGAACTGAGGCTTTCATGGGACTTACTCCTCGATAAGTCGTGATGGGTTGAAAACGATCGAGGAGGGTGATGGTTCCGGGGAAGCACTTCGAAACCGCTGCAAGAAAACATCAAAAACAAGCGCGGTTCAGGATCCAATCGCCGTCCCTGAACCGCGTCTTCGTTGCCGCTTGATCGACGCAATCGGCGTGCCTACCCTACCAAGTCCTCTTTCCCATACTTCGTCGCGAGGTCGGCGAAGGCTTTCCAGGTCTTGGCGTCGACCTCGATGCCGTTCTTGGTACGCTCCTGTTCGCGGCGATACTCGACCTCGCCCGGGTACATCACCTCGCTGTAGCCCTCGGCCGGCGGCGTCGCCTTGAGGTAGCGTGCGAAGTCGGCGACCTCCGCCTTAAATTCCTTGAGCGGGCGCAGCGCCTCGACGTTGAACATGGCGAGAAAGCAGCCGTCGTTGTGGCGCCCGGTCGGATCGACGCCAAAGCCGAGACCAGGCAGCACGGCGGAGAGCACCTCCACCACTGCGGACAGACCCGAGCCCTTGAAACCCTCGGCGCCGCCGAGCGGCAGCAGCACGCCGCCCTTATCGTAGTCGAACGGATCGGTAGTCGGCTTACCGTCCTTGTTGACGATCCAGCCTTCCGGGATTTTCGTGCCCTTCGCCTGCGCGAGCTTGATCTTGCCGACGGCGACACCCGATGTCGCCATGTCCAGAACGAACGGGCCATCGAGGTCCGACGGAATGGCGATCGAGATCGGATTGGTGCCGAGGCGCGCTTCGCGGCCGCCGAACGGCGCGACGGCCTTCGGGCTGCGGCCGCTGTCAGCGGTCATGATCGCGATCAGCCCCTCGCGCGCCGCCATCAGCGGATAGGCACCGACGCGGCCGACGTGGCTCTGTCGGTAGATCGTCGCGGCGGCAACATTGGACTTCTTCGCCTTCTCCATCGTGATCCTTGCCGCTTTCTCGGCGACAACGAAACCGAAGCCCCAATTGCCGTCGACCACCGTCGTGGTCGCGGACTCCTGCTTGATCACGAACGGCGCGCCAGGGACGATGTGGCCCTTGCCTATGCGGTCGATGTACGTCGGGATGGCGATGACGCCATGGCTGTCGTGGCCGGCGAGATTGGCCGCGACGCAGCCCTTCGCCACCGTATCGCCCTCTTCCTTAGAGGCGCCGGCGCACTGCAACAGCGTGCTGGCGGTAGCCGTCAGGCGGTCGACGGAGACGATGGGCATGGACGTTTCCTCGGGTTCATGAGCGTCGCGGCACGACGCACGAGGAACAGCACGGCCCCCATGCGCAATCCGGTGCTTCAATTGCATGTCCCGCCAGTCTAAGCTTGCTGCAAACAGGCTGTCACCTGTCCAGACATGAACGTGGGGAGCCCCGAGATGAGCCAGACGCAACGCAGTGCTGCCGAGACCGAGCTTGCCGAACGCGCACGCAAGGTCCTTCCGGCCGGCACCTTCGGCAACACCGCCCTCGATATCGTGATCGCACGCGGAAAGGGCGGGCACGTCTGGGATGTCTCGGGCAACGAATACATCGACTATCTGCTCGGCTCCGGCCCCATGCTGGTCGGTCACTGCCACCCGAAGGTCGAGGCGGCCGTGCTCGAGCAAGTGCCGCTCGGCACGACCTTCTTCGTCAACAATCCGCACGGCATCCGGCTCGCTGAGGAAATCGTGGCGGCAGTGCCATGCGCCGAGCAGGTGCGCTTCGTTTCCTCGGGCTCGGAGGCGGACCTCTACGC
>CAUJKI010000164.1 GCA_963205015.1 Pseudomonadota bacterium | reverse complement strand
ATTTCCTCCTGTAGCCTCCAGGTTAATTCGAACCCTGTCGGTCGGGACGCGCCCACTGATCTGGAGGTTAGCGTTATGAGTGCAGTACTTGAGAAAGTCCGCCCGCGAGAAGCCGCCACGGGCGAAGACTTCCGCGGTGAGTACCTGCAGGCCCTGCGCCTGATCGAGCGGCTCCACCGTCTGCTGCTGGATGTCATCAAGGACGAGTTCGACCGCGAAGGCGGCGCCGAGCTCAACAGCGTGCAGGCCCTGCTTCTCTACAACATCGGCGAGAGCGAGCTGACGGCCGGCGAGCTGAAGACGCGCGGCTACTACCTCGGCTCGAACGTCTCATACAACCTGAAGAAGCTCGTCGACATGGGCTATCTTCACTACAAGCGTTCCGAGGTCGATCGGCGCTCGGTGAAAGTGAGCCTGACGCCCAAGGGCATGGCGGCCTGCGACGTCGTGGACAAGCTGTACCAGCGCCAGCTCGGCTCGCTCGAAGTCGTCGGGGAGGTCAACCAGGGCGACGTGCAGGGCCTCAACCGCGCGCTCATCCGGCTCGAGCGCTTCTGGTCCGATCAGATCCGCTATCGTCTGTAGGGCAACTGGGATCTCGACGAATTCGGGCGGGTGCCGCAGGTTGCGGCGCCCGCCTTTTGCTTTCCCGCCTTATCCGAACCGGCCGGTGATGTAATCGCGCGTGCGCTCCTCGCGCGGATTGGTGAAGATCGCCTCGGTTTCCCCTTCCTCGACCAGAATGCCGAGATGGAAGAAGGCCGTGCGCTGGGAGACGCGGGCTGCCTGCTGCATCGAGTGCGTGACGATGATGATGCAGAAGTTCGAGCGCAACTCGTCGATCAGCTCCTCGATCCTGGCCGTCGCGATCGGATCGAGCGCGGAGCACGGCTCGTCCATCAGGATGATGTCGGGACTCACTGCAATGGCGCGCGCGATGCACAGGCGTTGCTGCTGGCCGCCCGAGAGGCTGGTGCCCGAGTCGTTGAGGCGGTCCTTGACCTCCTTGAGCAGGCCCGCCTTCTCGAGGCTCGTCGTGACGATCTCGTCGAGGTCGGTCTTGTTCTTGGCGAGGCCGTGAATGCGCGGGCCGTAGGCGACGTTCTCGTAGATGGACTTCGGGAAGGGATTAGGCTTCTGGAAGACCATGCCGACGCGCGCGCGGAGCTGCACGACATCGAGCGCGGGGTCGTAGATATCCTTGCCGTCGATCTCGATCTTGCCGGTCACACGGCAGATCGGGATCGTATCGTTCATGCGATTGATGCAGCGCAGGAAGGTCGACTTGCCGCAACCAGATGGGCCGATGAAGGCCATGACGGCCTGGTCGGGAACATCGACCGAGACATCCTTGAGGGCGTGCTTTTCGCCGTAGTGGACGTTGACACTACGCGCGACGACCTTCGCCGCATTGGGCTTCGCGGGTACGAACGGTTGCGCGATCTGGATGCCTTGGGTGGTCATATCCATGGTGGTGTACTCTCCAGGAGCGTTTCAGGCTACCAGCGGCGCTCGAAGCGCTTGCGCAGCCAAATGGCCATGCCGTTCATGATGAAAAGGAAGACGAGGAGGACGACGATCGCCGCTGCGGTCTTCGCCTTGAAGGCGAGCTCGGGCAGATCCGACCAAAGGAAGATCTGCACGGGGAGCACGGTCGCCGCATCCGTGATGCTGGTCGGCACATCGACAATGAAGGCGACCATGCCGATCATGAGGAGCGGGGCCGTCTCGCCGAGTGCGTGGGCCATGCCGATGATGGTGCCGGTCATGATGCCGGGCATGGCGAGCGGCAGCACGTGATGGAAGATGGCCTGCTGGTGGGAGGCGCCGACGCCGAGGGCAGCTTCCTTGATTGAAGGAGGCACGGCCTTCAGCGCGGCGCGAGACGCGATGATGATCGTCGGCAGCACGAGCAGCGCCAGTACGAGGCCGCCGACGAGCGGCGCCGACCGTGGCAATCCGAAGAAGTTCAGGAACATGGCCAGGCCGAGCAGACCGAAGACGATCGAGGGGACGGCCGCGAGGTTGTTGATGTTGACCTCGATGATGTCCGTGAAGCGGTTCTTCGGCGCGAACTCCTCAAGGTAGATCGCGGCGGCGACGCCGATGGGCACGCATAGGATGAGGGTCACGAAGAGCGTCAGGGCGGTGCCTACGACGGCGCCGCGGATGCCGGCGAGCTCGGGCTCGCGGCTGTCGCCCGATGTGAAGAAGCGCCAGTTGATGCCGCTCTCGACGTGCCCTTTGGCCTTGAAGCGCTCCAGAAAAGCCACCTCGAGGTCGGTGATCTTGCGTCCGCTCTCGGGCGTCGCGTAGGTGACGATGCGCCAGTCGCCCGGCTTGGCCTCGTCGGCTGTCGCGAGCCGTAGCAGCACGTCGCCCTCGATGCGGTTAGCGGCAAGCTGGCTGATCTTCACGAGACCGCCGTTGATCTCAGCAAGGAGCGTGGGGAGGCTGCTGTCGAGCGCTTCCGCGGACGCCGGATCCTTGGCGCGCGCAGCGAGCGCCGCCGCCTCGGCCCTGAGCTCGTTTGCCCGTTCGGCGGCATTGGGGGCGTTGCCGCGTGCCGTGCGCTCGGCTTCGGCGGCGAGCGTGCGCGCACGTTCCGCGACGGCAAGCTTGAGCGTCACCAGATTTTCCGAGAAGTCATTGCCGGGAGCCGTGACCGTGATCGTGCCCGACGTGCCGCTCGGTGTTGCAGACCCTCGGCCCGCACGTGCGATAATCGGCGTGCCGGCGCCCTTGAAGTAGAGATCGGCCGTTGCCGAGAGCAGCAGCGGGACTTTGAATGTCGTGCCGATCAGCGAAGGATCGGCGGCGAGACGCTCGCGGAGGATGTCCGGTGCGCCTGGGCTCAGCAGCCGCAGCAGCGTTCGCTCGGGGCCGCGGCCCTGCACACCGGGGATCGCCGTCCTCAGCGCTTCACGCATCACGGGAAGGTAATCCGCACTCCGGATGGCGGCCGGATTGTACTTCTGGTCGGGCGGGACGAGGTCCCCCGGCACCGCCACATCGAGCTGCAACGCAGTGGTCGTGAACGCCGGCATTGCCTTCGACACGATGTCGACGAGCAGCACGACGAGGAATACGGCGGCCGTCAGGATCGCGAGCAGGCCGTAGGCCTTGAAGCGGGCCTCGGCGCGATAGCGGCGGCGGACGGCGGCCTGGGCCTCGGGCGACGTCGTGTCGAGGCGCCGGCGTATCGGGGTCGCGGTCGTCTGCATGGAGGTATCAGTCATACTGCTCTCGGTATCTGCGCACGATCTGCTGAGCGATGATGTTGAGCATGAGGGTGACGAAGAAGAGCACAAAGCCGAGCGCGAAGGCGGCGAGCGTCTTGGCGCTGTCGAACTCCTGGTCGCCGACGAGGATGGTCTTGATCTGAACGGTGATGGTCGTGACCGCCTCGAGCGGGTTGAACGTGAGGTTTGCGGCAAGTCCCGCCGCCATGACGACGATCATCGTCTCGCCGATGGCGCGGCTGATCGCGAGCATGAAGGCCGAGACGATGCCGGGGAGCGCAGCCGGCAGGACGACCTTCTTGATGGTCTCGGACTTGGTGGCGCCGAGCGCGTAGGCGCCGTCACGCAACGACTGTGGCACGGCATTGATGACATCGTCCGAGAGCGACGAAATGAACGGGATGATCATCATGCCCATGACGAGTCCGGCGGCCAGTGCCGATTCCGACGCGATATCGAGGCCGAAGCTCTCGCCCCAGCCGCGGATCAGCGGCGCGACCGTCAGCGCGGCGAAGAAGCCGAGCACCACCGTCGGAATGCCCGCGAGGATTTCGAGAATGGGCTTGGCCCAGGCGCGAAAACGGGGCGTCGCATACTCGGAAAGATAGATCGCCGAGAAGAGCCCGAGCGGCCCTGCCACGAGAATGGCGATGAAGGTGATGAGCAGTGTGCCCGTGAGCAGAGGAATGAAGCCGTAGGCGGTCTTGATCTCGCCCTGGTCGGCGCGCAGTGCGGCCTGTGGATTCCATTCCGTGCCGAACAGGAAATCCGTGATGGTGGGTCGCCCCTTGAGCGAAGGATCGAAGAAGAAGCGATAGGTCTCCCAGACGACCGAGAAGACGATGCCGATCGTGGTCAGGATGGCGACGAGCGCGCAGAGCAGCAGCACGGCCAGGACGAAGCGCTCGAAGTGATTGCGGGCGCGGAACGACGCGCTGATGCGGCTCAGAACGAGGAGAAGGGCGGCCATGCCGACCGCAATGCCGGTGCCGAGCACCACGAGGCGGCCTGTCCAGAAGAAGCGGGCATAGCTCGCTGCGGCGTCGCGCAGGGCCGCAGACGGCTCGCCCTGATACCGGCCTTCGAGCAGATTGGCGACATCGCGCAGGATAACGCCGCGCTGGAGCGGATCATTGGCGATCTCGGGCGGAAAGAAGCTGAAGACGCTCGATGTCGCGAGTTGCTTCACGATCGGGGAGCCGATCGCGAACATCAGGATCATCGGCACGATCAGGGAGGCCGCGGCGAGGAGGCCGTGATAGGTCGGCAGCGAATGGACGGCGGCACCGGATGAAGGGCGCAGCGCCCTCGCGCGCCTGGCGGCGATGATGTAGCCGGCGACGACCAGACAGGCGAGCGTGATGAAATAGACGGTCGTCATCGTCGGGATCCTGGTGGGTTTCGCGCTTCTTGAGGCATCGTGCCCGTCATGGCGCCTTCGGATGCGAGGTGGCCCGGGTCGAAACAGCCCGGGCCACCCTGGTGCATGGGTCCGGCGCGAGCTACTTCACATCCGCGACGGAGAGCGACTTCATCGCCGTCGCATCGGCGGCGACCTTCTTGGCTTCCTCCGGCGGCAGCGAGATCAGGCCCTTGAGGGCGAGATAGCCGTCCTTGGACATGGCTTTGGTCGAAACGTACTCGGCGACGAACTTGTCGAGGCCGGAGATGACGCCGACGTGCTGCTTCTTCACGTAGATGAAGAGAGGACGTGCGCCCGCATACTTGCCGGCGGCGATGGGATCGTACTCCGGCTCGATGCCGTTGATCGGTACGCCGCGCAGCTTCGCGGTGTTCTCCTCGAGGAAGGAGTAGCCGAAGATGCCGAAGGCGTTCTTGTTGGCTTCGAGCTTCTGCACGATCACGTTGTCATTCTCGCCCGCCTCGACGTACGCGCCGTCCTTGCGGATCGACTTCCAGACATTGTCGAAGGCCTTGCGGTCCGACTTCTTGAGCGCCGCCAGCGCCGGAACCTTCTCGGCGCCAGGCTCCATGAACAACTCATGGAAGGCGTCGCGCGTGCCGGAGGTCGGCGGCGGCCCGAGGATCTCGATCTTCACATTGGGCAGCGAAGGATCGATGTCCGACCAGTTCTTGTAAGGGTTGGCGATGAGCTTGCCGTCCTTGTCCGGCACCTGCTCGGCGACGGCGAGGAAGGCCTGCGCCAGCGTCAGCTTCAGCGCCGGGCCGGCCTTCGACTGGGCGATCGTGATGCCGTCGATGCCGACCTTGATCTCGACGATGTCCTTGACGCCGTTCTTCTGGCAGTCCTCGAACTCGCTCTTGCGGATCGCGCGGGAGGCGTTGGCAACGTCGGGGTGCCCGACGCCGACGCCGGCGCAGAAGAGCTTCAGCCCGCCGCCTGTACCGGTCGACTCGACGACCGGAGTCTTGAGGCCGCCCGTCTTGCCGATCTGCTCGGCGACGGCCGTCGTGAAGGGGTAGACCGTCGACGAGCCGACGATGCGGATCTGGTCGCGTGCCGATGCCGCATCGGCAAATCCGACGACGCCCGCAGCAGCAAGCGCCGCCGCGGTCATGATAATTCTGGTGCTCATTGCAATCTCCCAGAGCATCTGAGGTGAGGTGCGTACTTTCCCGCTCCGCACCTCGCCGGGCCCCGTGGCCCCGGTCAGACTCCTAGCCGACAGCCATAATCGTTTCGTGACAGTTTAAACTATTGATATATATCATGTTATTTGGCGACTGGCAGAGTGCCGGCCGTGGGCGGGTCAGAGCACGTTCACGCCGCTTCGTGAGCGCCCATGACTTTGGCAGCGCAAGGCAGTATGGATGCGCGAAGGGCCTCGTTCGGGCATGGCGGACAAACTCCATGGCAATTGAACAAGATAGCGGCGGCGCGACGGGCGTGCTGGAGCGCCTCGCGGCGACGATCCGGGCGCGACGTTCGGCAGCAGCCGACGCGTCCTACACGCGCCAGCTTCTCGACGCCGGCGTGCCGCGGTGCGCGAAAAAACTCGGCGAGGAAGCCGTCGAGGTCGTCATTGCGAGCCTCAAGGAGAGCGACGAGGCACTGAAAGGCGAGGCCGCCGATCTCGTCTATCACCTAGTGGTCCTGCTCGAGGCGCGCGGCGTCG
>CAUJKI010000163.1 GCA_963205015.1 Pseudomonadota bacterium | reverse complement strand
GCACGAGCCGACGTAGCTGCCTTTGACCGTGCGTTCCTCGGCGACGAGGTGCGTGCCCGGCAGCGGCATGGTGTGCGTCGGATGCGGGAGGCTGGCCGTAACTGTGGTCCCGCCGCGCTTGGTGATCTTGTAGGCGAGTTCGAGTGCCTTGATGGAGCTTGCCATCTCGAAGGCGAAGTCGACGCCGCCGCCCGTGATGTCCTTCACGTGCTCCACGACATTCGGGTCGCGCGCGTTGACGGTGTGCGTCGCGCCCAGCTGCTTGGCGAGCTTGAGCTTGTCGTCGAGCATGTCGATGGCGACAACCTGCCGGCAGCCGGAGAGCTTCGCGCCGAGCATGGACATGAGACCGACACCGCCGAGGCCGACGATCGCGGCCGTCGTGCCTGGGGGCACCTTCGCGGTATTGATGACGGCGCCCGCGCCGGTAATGACCGCGCAACCGAAGAGGGCGGCTTCCTCGAAGGGCAGTGACTTGTCGATCTTCACGACACTGCAGCGCGAGACGACGGCATATTCCGAAAACGCCGACACACCGACGTGGTGGTAGACGGTCTTTCCATTGCGCGAGAGGCGGGTCACGTCGTTGAGCAGCTTACCCGCCCCGTTCGACTTGAAGCCCGGCTCGCAAAGTGCGGGACGGCCTTCCTGGCAGGGTGGGCAGCGGCCGCAGTTCGGCACGAAGACGAGGATGACGTGATCGCCGACGGCGAGGTCCTTCACGCCAGGGCCGAGCTCCATGACCTCGCCCGCCGCCTCGTGGCCGAGCACCATGGGCAGCGGGCGTGGGCGGTCGCCGTTGATGGTCGAAAGGTCGGAGTGGCAGAGACCCGCCGCGCGGATGCGCACGAGGATTTCGTCCTCGCCCGGCGGGTCCAGGTCCAGCGTCTCGATGACCATGGGCTTGGATTGGGCATAGGGGCGCGGCTTTTCCATCTCGAAGATGACGGCGGCGCGGGTTTTCATGGGGCTCTCCCTGGGCGTTCCGTGTGTCTGTTGCCAGGATGATAGCCGCCGGGGACGACGCGGCAACCGGTACTTGTCGCCTCACCCTGGGCACGGCATGATGCCTCCGCTGGCGGGGCTGGCCAGGCTTTCATAGGGGGATATCAATATGCGCATGATGAAGATCGGACTGGCGGTAGCGTTCGCGCTCAGCATGAGTGCGCCGGTGATGGCGCAGAGCGCGCCGAAATCAAAGGCGCCGGTGGTAAAGGCGGGCAAAGGCGAGAAGGTTTGTCGTCACACATTCCCGAGCGGCGAGAAGCGCGCCTGGGTGTGCAAGAAGGAGGAGCCCTGCTGCGCCTGGGACCTCATCAATTACGTCAAGTGCGGCTCGACCATCACGAAGTGCCTGTAAGCAGTCCACGCTGAAACGGGCACCACCTAACGGGAGGATGCTTTGCTGAGACTCGGATGTGGTGCCGGCTTCTCGTCGGATCGCCTGGAGCCGGCGATCGATCTCGCCGAGAAGGGCGCGCTCGACTATCTCGTGTTCGAGACG
Organism: Pseudomonadota bacterium; assembly: GCA_963205015.1. GTDB lineage: Bacteria > Pseudomonadota > Alphaproteobacteria > Rhizobiales > Hyphomicrobiaceae. The sequence goes on along the minus strand of CAUJKI010000163.1, from coordinate 1,877 downwards.
ATCGGCGAGCGCACGCTGGCGTTCGGTCATCGCGACCGCCAGCTCGATCCCAAGCGCGGCTACAACCCGCAGCTCGGGGCGCGTATGCGTGGCACGCTCGCGGGCTGCAAACGCAATGGCACGCGTATCGTCACGAACATGGGCGTCGCCAATGTCGGTGCGGCTGCTGAGGTGGTCATCGAGGTCGCCCGGTCGCAGGGCCTCGACGGCGTGACCGTCGCCGCCATCGAGGGCGACGACGTCTCCGATCTGATCGGGCCTGACACCATCCTTTTCGACAACCACGGCAAGACCGTTGCCGAGGTCGGCCGGCCTGTTGTCGGCGCCAATGTCTATCTCGGCATTGATGCGATCATGCCAGGTCTCGAAAGCGGCGCCGATGTCGTGATTACGGGGCGTGTCGCCGACCCTTCGCTCTTTCTATCGCCGCTGGTGCACCGCTACGGCTGGCAGCGGGACGACTGGCAGAAGCTCGGCCAAGGGACGCTCGTCGGGCATCTCCTGGAATGCGGCATGCAGATCACGGGCGGCTACTTCGCCGATCCGGGCCGCAAGGACGTGCCACGGCTCGCCGACTGCGGCTACCCGATCGCCGAAGTGGATGAGCGCGGAAACTGCGTCATCACCAAGCTCGCCGATGCCGGCGGCATGGTGACGCCCCGCACAGTCAAAGAGCAGCTCATGTACGAGGTGCACGATCCGACCGCCTATCTCACGCCGGATGTAACGGCGGACTTCAGCGGCGTGACCGTGCAGGAAAGCGGGCGCGATCGCGTAGCCGTGGCGAATGGCACCGGCCGCAAGCGGCCCGACAAGCTCAAGGTCACGGTCGGCTTCGACGGCGGCTTCTTCGGGGAAGCTGGCGTCAGCTATGCCGGCCCCAATGCCACCGCTCGCGCAGCCCTCGCACGCGACATCCTGCGCGATCGCCTCGCGCACCGCCCGGGATTTACCTCGCTGCGCATCGACCTCATCGGCATCAATTCGCTGCACGCGACGGCGCACGGCCCCCGCGCCGAAAGTGCCGATGTGCGCGTACACGCCGCCATGCGCTCGGCCAGTCGCGATGATGTCGCGACCATGCTCTGGGAGGTCGAGTCGCTCCTGTGCTGCGGGCCGGCGGGCGGTGGAGGCTATCGCGGTCAGATCACGCCGAGCGTCATCACGCATTCGGCGCTCATCGATCGCGACGCCGTGCGCCCGAGCGTGAAGGTCTTCCGCGCATGAGCCGTCGCATCAAGCTCCACGAGATCGCGCACGCGCGCGCCGGCGACAAGGGCAACACGTCGAACGTGTCCGTCTGGGTGTATGACGCCGGCGACTATCCTCTGCTCAAGGAGCAGCTCACGCCCGAACGCATCAAGGCGGCCTATCCCGATCTGATCAGGGGCGCGATCAAGCGCTACACGCTCGACCACCTGCACGGGCTGAACTTCGTCATGTCCGACGCGCTCGAAGGTGGTGTGAACACCTCACTCGGCCTCGACAGTCACGGCAAATCCTGGAGCTTTCTCGTTCTGGACCTCGACATTGAGGTGCCGGAAAACCGGGCCGGTTGAGCAGGGAACGGGGGGCGGGTGCCTGAGTGCGCGGCCCAGTGATTAAATTGTGCGCGGGGCCATCGGTCGCAACCCATCCGCCACGACAGTACTGGACATACTTGTGTCGCAGTGCTGTTGAACATCGGCGCCCACTGAACGCCGATGAGGCTGGCCGCCCGCGGCAGGGCAGGAGCATTGAATGAAACGAGCAGGCATGATCCTGGCCGCCTTGTGGCTCACGGCGGCTGCCGCAAGCGCCGCAGGCGCGGACAACAGCGCCGCCGATTGCCTGAGCGACGACAACGAGCGCCGCATTGCCGGCTGCTCGATCATCAT
>CAUJKI010000162.1 GCA_963205015.1 Pseudomonadota bacterium | reverse complement strand
GCTCCCGGATTCGAGCCCCTTCATCACGCCCTCGCACGGTGCCGAGATACGGGCATTGGTGCCGAATTCGCGGCTCAGGATCGTGCCGCACGCGAAGCACGGACTGCCTCTGAGCCACGCGCGGTCCGAGGCGGAGGCGCTCGTTGCGTTCCTCGCCGAGATCGAGAAAGGCTGAGGCGGTCTACCGGCTGGCCTTGTAGGCGGAGAGTGCGGCGCCGAAGGCTTCGAACAGCGTCTTGTTGACCGGATTGCTCTGCGCTTCGTATTCCGCGTGCCATTGAACGCCGAGCGCGAAGCCGGGGGCATCCGCGATGCGGATGGCCTCGATCGTGCCGTCCTCGGCAACACCCTCGATCACGACACGCGCGCCGGGCTCGAGAATGCCCTGCCCATGCAGCGAGTTCACGCGGATGGTCTCGCGCCCGAGAAGCCGCGCGAACGTGCCGCCGGGCACCAGCGTCACATCGTGGCGCTCGGCGAAGACGACTGTCGGATCAGGATGGATCTCGCCATTCTCGAGCCGCGGCATGCGGTGGTTGAGGCGGCCGGGAATCTCGCGGATCTCAGGATGGAGCGAGCCGCCGAAGGCAACGTTCATCTCCTGAAAGCCGCGGCAGATGCCGAAGATCGGCTTGCCCTGCTGGACGCACGCATCGAGGAGCGCGAGCGCCAGTGCATCGCGGCGCTCGTCATAGGGTTCGTAGCCGGCATGGGGGTCCATGCGATAGCGCGTCGGATGCACGTTGGCGCGCGCGCCGGTCAGCAGGATGCCGTCGACGACGTCCAGCAAGGCACCGATGTCGGTAATCTCGGGGGCGGCCGCAAACATGATCGGCAGCGCCCCGGCGACCTCCGCTACGGCTCGCAGATTGCGCTCGCCGACGAGTTGCGCGGCGAAGCGGTTCTCGACGAAGTGCGCGTTGCCGATCACGCCGACCACGGGTTTCATCGCTGCGATGCCCTCGCCCCGTCTCGCCTCATCTCATCGGCCGGATCTCAGATCGCGGAACGCCTCGTCGAGCCGGCCAAGGGCTTCCTCGAGGATCGGGCGCGGCGTGGCGAAGTTGAAGCGCAGTCGCGTCTCGCCGCCCGGTCCGAACTGCTCTCCCGGGCTCGGGAAGATGCGCGCGCCCTGCTTCACGCGCCTGCTGACCTCCTCCGGCGCGAGGCCTGTGCCGGCGAAGTCGATCCAGGCGAGATAGGTCGCGTCGAGCTTCATGGCGCGGGCGCCGGGGGCCGCCGCCTCGATGCGGGCATGGAGCAGGTCGCGGTTGCGCGCGAGATAGGGAATGAGTGCGTCGAGCCACGCCTCGCCCGTGCGCCAGGCCGCCTCGGTCGCGATCATGCCGAAGGAATTGTAGGAGGCGAGGCCCGTGGCCATGATGCGCGCGTCGAGGCGCTTCTTGAAATCGGCATTCGACGTGAAGCACGCGCCGACGTGCGCGCCGGCGAGATTGAAGGTCTTGGTTGCGGCGACGCAGGTGATGATGCGGTCCGCGCACTCGGGGGCGGCCGTCAGCGTCGGGGTGTGGCGGGCACCGGGGAAGACGAGATCGCAGTGGATCTCGTCGGAGACGAGAATGAGGTCATGCTCGGCGCAGAAGGTGGCGAGCGCCTTGAGCTCGGCGGGCGACCATACGGTGCCGCCCGGATTGTGGGGACTGCAAAGGAACACGATCTTTGTGCGCGGCGTGAGCTTGGCCGCGAGCGCATCGAGATCCATGGCGTAGCGGCCATTGGCCTCGGTGAGCTCGGCGTCGAGAATGCGCCTCTGATTGGCGACAATGATGCGCCGGAAGGCATGATAGACCGGCGGAAAGACGACAACGTCGTCGCCGGGCTCGGTCAGCGCCTGGAGGATCAGGCCGAGGCCCGAGACGATCCCCGGCGTGGGGCTCACCCAGGCCGGGTCGACCTTGAGGCCGTGGCGGCGTGCCATCCAATTCGCGAGAGCTTCCGCCCAGGTGCCTGTGTCGGCGTAATAGCCGTGTGTGCCACGCTCGACCTCGGCGGCGAGCGCCGCGGTGACGCCGGGCGGTGCCGCGAAGTCCATGTCGGCCACCCACATCGGGATCGCATCGGGTGCCGTAATACCGGAGAGCTTCGCAATGTTGTCCCACTTGGAGGAGTGAGTGCCGCGGCGCTGAATGACGCGGTCGAAATCGAACATGGTGAAGCAAACTCCTGGGAAAGGGGGAACCGCCTAGTGATGCTGACGGGGACGCGGATGGTCAAGCGGGAGAAGCGCGCCGCGGCCATGCGGAAGCCGCATCAATGCCCGCCCTGCCGTCGCAAGGGCGGCAATTCGGGCCGATGTTGCCCAAGTCCGACCCCGGATCACATCATTGCCACATTGAAATCTTGTTATAGGTGCGTCCAGGTGCCGCGATAGGACGAATGCGAACCGGGCAGCAGGAGGGAATGCGTTTCAAGGGGGCGCACGTGCGTGCATTGTTTATTGGCGTGGGGGCTTTGCTGATCAGTGGGTTGTTGGTGTGGGCTCCCGTTCAGGCTCAGCAACAGCCGGCGCCTATCGTGATCGCACAGGCTCAGGGGAAGGGAGTTCCGAAGCGCGCGCTGCCCGTCCCGCCGAAGCCGACAACCCATGACGAGAACGAGCGCGCCGCGGTCATCAACAACTGGACCATCGGTCTCGCGGGCGGCCTCCTCGAGGGAACTTTCGTCAGCTACGCCGCGGACCTCGCCCGCGCGCTCGACGACGGCGACAACCTGCGCGTCGTCCCGATGGTCACCTTCGGCGCCGTGGGGAACGTCAGCGATCTGATCTACCTCAAGGGCGTCGACATCGCCATCACCTACGCCGACGTCCTCGACCACTACAAGAACGTGTTGAAAATCCCGAACATCGAGAAGCGCGTGAATTACATCATGCCGATGTTCCAGGGGGAGCTGCACATCTACGTGCGTCCGGAGATCAACACGCTCGAGGATCTGCGCGGCAAGAAGGTCAACTTCAATACGGTCGGCAGCGCCGCCAACTACACCGGCGGCATTGTCTTCGACCGCCTCGGCCTGCAGGTGGAGCGCACCTACCTCAACAATGCCATCGCCCTCGAGGAGATGAAGAAGGGCGAGATTGCCGCGGTCATCCACGTCGTGGGCAAGCCCAACGCGCTCTTCTCCAAGATCAAGCCGGAGCCCGGCTTCAAGTTCCTGCCGCTCGAGTTCAACGAGAAGTTCGAGGATTACTATGTCCCGGCGGAGCTGACGAACGCCGACTATCCGAACCTCATTCCCAAGGGCGAGTCCGTTTCCACCATCTCCGTGATGGCGCTTCTGGCCGTCTTCAACTGGAATCCGAACCTGAACGGGGACCGCTATCGGCGCTGTGTCCGCTTCATCGAATATCTCTTCGAGCGCTTCGACAGGCTGCGTCAGCCGCCCTACCAGCCGAAGTGGAAGGAAATGAACATTGCCGGCACCATTCCGGGCTGGACGCGGTTTCCTGCCGCGCAGGAGCTGATCGACAAGGCTCATGTCACCACGACATCGAGCATCGACACGTCGCTGGCGCGCACGCAGGCCGCCAAAGCGGCACCGCTCGATCCTGCCGAGCAGGATCGGCTGTTCCGCCAGTTCCTGGAGTGGAGCAAGCAGAGGCGCTAGTCATTGTGCGTCGAACCGGGGCGCCAGAACTCCGGCGACGATGAGGACGACCGACGGGAGGGAGGCGAGCGTTGCGTAAGCGGCAACAGCTCCTGTTCAAGGATGGGCCGACGCCCTCCGTAGCGTGTGCGGAGCAGCGGCGTCGAGAGGTACCGCGCCGTGTAGCGTTTGCGGCGCTCGCGGCCATAACCGTGTTCGTTGCGGGTGCGCAGAACCTGGACGTGCGCGCGCAGGTGCAGGCCCAGCAGCAGGAATTCTTCCTGAACGTCGCCCCCGTGAGGCTGGCCGAGCCGGCATCGAGGAGCCCGCTGCCGATCCAGGTCGGCCCGCAAGACGCGCTGATCCGCAACAGCTTCGTGCGCATTCGCGGCCTGCCGGCGACGGCGACGCTGACGGAAGGCCACGCGATCAGCGCGGGCGCATGGGCCATTCCGCTTGCCGGGCTTGCGAGCCTCGGCATCGTGCTGCCGGTCGGTCTCCAGCAGGGCCGTTGGGATGTGGTCGTTGCCCTGGTGACGATCGAAGGGAAGGTTCTGACCGAGGCCAAGACGGCGCTGGTCGTCGGGCCGGTGCAACTCATTGCGCCGCCCCAGCAGCAGGCGCAGCCGAAGCAGGCGCCGAACGTCGTTGCCTCGCTCGCCCGCCCGCTCGAGCCGGTGCCCCCGCCCGAACCGCAGAGCAGCCCCGAGCGGGATCGCGCGCTCGGCCTCCACGCCAAGGGCAAGGAGCTTCTCGGCCAGGGTAACATCCAGCCGGCGCGGGCGCTGTTCCGCCGCGCCGCCGAGTCCGGTCTCGCCGAAAGCGCTTTGGCTCTCGCGGGGACCTACGATCCGCACGAGCTTTCCAAGCTCAAGGTCGTGGGACTGCAGCCGGATCTCGCTGCGGCGCGCCAGTGGTACACGAAGGCGCGCGAGCTCGGTGCGGTTGAGGCTGCCGAGCGCCTGAAGCGGCTCGAGAGCCGATGACTAGATCGAGTGCCGCGCCTGCCAGCGCTCGAAACCTCCGGCCCTGAGCTCACAGGCCGGGCAGCTCCCGCATCCATATCCCCAGGGATGGCGCGTCGCGCGCTCGCCGAGATAGCAGGAGTGCGTGTGCTCGATGAGAATGTCGACGAGCGCAGCGCCGCCGAGCGTATCGGCGAGTGCCCAGGTGTTGGCCTTGTCGACGGTCATGAGCGGCGTATCGATCGCCACGGGGCGGTCGAGGCCGAGGGTCAGGGCGTGGGCGAGCGTCTGGAGCGTGTCGTTGCGGCAGTCGGGATAGCCGGAATAGTCCGTCTCGCACATGCCGCCGACAAGCGTGGCGATGCCGCGACGATAGGCGAGGGCGGCGGCGTAGGTGAAGAACAGCAGATTGCGTCCCGGCACGAACGTGCTCGGCAGGCCTGAGGCCGTCATCTCGATCGCGGTTTCGCGCGTGAGGCTGGTCTCGCTGATCTGCGCAAGCGTTGGCAGTGAAAGCACGTGATCCTCGCCGAGCCTGACGGCCCAATCGGGAAAACGCTCCTTGAGCGCGGCGATCACCTTGCCACGCTGATCGAGCTCGACGCGATGGCGCTGGCCATAGTCGAAGCCGATGGTCTCGACGCGGTCGTAGCGCGTGAGCGCGGAAGCGAGGCACACCGTCGAATCCTGTCCGCCGGAGAAAAGGACAAGCGCCGCGCGCCTGGAGAAATCGGTCATTCTGCGTCCCCTGGAAAGCTGCGCGAGCACTACGCCTGCGCGGGACGGGGATCAACCATTCCCGAGGCTCAGTCCGGAGCCTGCCAAGCGAAACCCCGGCGGTTGCCCGCCGGGGCTCGGCTCCATCGTGGAAGTGTTTGTGCCGCTTAGTTGGGTGCGGGTGACGGCGTCGGCGTGGGGGCCGGGGTTGGCGCTGGCGTCGGGGCCGGAGCCGTGCGCTCGACGGTCGTTTGCGGCGCGGTGCCGCTCGGGTTGTTTCCGATACCGATCAGAAGCATTCCGAGAATGGCGAGGAAGGCAATGGTGGCCAGAACAACACCCCAGCCGCTTGCGTTGTACTGCGGAGCCCGGTCGATGTAGTCTTGGTATTCGTGCGGCGCGCGCCGCTCATGATCGACTGCCATGGCTAGTCTCCTATCCATTGCGTTTGTGGAGGAAGAACGCCCGGCTGCCGGGGCGGTTCCCCCATTGACGTCCGAGGTCGTTGCCTCTCGGCGCTGGCCGTGTTGCGGCTCGTTGGGTAGGCTTGCGGAAAAGAAGCCTGCTGACGGATCAAGACACCTGGGAGCAACGACCATGTCGACAGCTGAGCTCGAGCGGCTCAAGAGCCTCAGAATGCCATTTGCGGATCTGCTCGGAATCGAGCTGGTGGCCGCGACGCGCGATCTCGTAAGGGCCAAGCTCGTCGTGCGGCCGGAGGTGTGCACGCGGCCGGCAACAATCCACGGCGGTGCGATCATGGCCTTTGCGGATACGCTGGGTGCGGCGGGCACGGTCGTCAATCTGCCCGAGGGACATTCGACCACGACGATCGAGTCGAAGACCAACTTCATTTCGGGCGCGCCGGCCGGCACGACGATCATCGGCGAGGCAACACCTCTTCATCGCGGCCGGCGCACGCAGGTCTGGCAGACGCGGATCACGCGCGAGAGCGACGGCGGTCTCGTCGCGCTCACCACGCAGACGCAGATGGTGCTGGAGCCGCGCCCAGCAAAGGCGTGACGCGGACGCAGGCCCGCACTACAAGGCATCGAGGGGCGAAGAGAACCCCACAGAACGCAGGAAGCGAGGAGTGGAGAGCACCCATGTTCGATTTGAAGGGGAAGGTCGCACTCATTACGGGCGGCAATGGTGGCATCGGGCTCGGCATGGCCGAGGGCTTGGCGTCCGCAGGCGCCGACATCGTCATTGCAGCGCGCAAGGCGGAGAAATCCAAAGCTGCTGCTGCGGCGCTCGCCAAGCGCGGTGTGCGCACGGCGGTTGTCGAGGTGAACGTGGCCGACGATGCCTCGTGCCGTGCCATGGTCGCGGCGGCGGCGAAACAGATGGGCCGCATCGACATCCTCGTCAACAATGCCGGCATCAACATCAGGAAGCCGCCGGAGGCCTATACGGTCGCCGAGTGGCGCGAGATTCTGTCGATCAACCTGGATGGGGCCTTCTACTGTTCGCAGGCCGTCTATCCCGAGATGAAGAAGGCAGGCGGCGGCAAGATCATCAATATCGGCTCGATGATGTCGCTGTTCGG
>CAUJKI010000161.1 GCA_963205015.1 Pseudomonadota bacterium | reverse complement strand
GCGCTCCGCCGCGGCTTGCGGCTGAGGAGTTCCGCCACGGCCTCTCCACCTTCGGCGAGCTCAAGTATCCGGCCGACTTCAAGTATTTCGACTACGTCAATCCCGACGCGCCGAAGGGTGGCCGTTTCTCGACCTACGGAGGCCCGCTCAACTCCTTCGACAGCTTCAATCCGTTCATCCTGAAGGGCGACGCTGCGACCGGTCTCAGCATGCTCTTCGACACGCTGATGGAGCGCTCGGGCGACGAGCCCGATGCCATGTACGGGCTCGTGGCCAAGGAGGTGGCTGTTGCCGCCGATGGCAAGGCGGTGACGTTCCGCCTGAGGCCCGAGGCGAAGTTCTCCGACGGCTCGGCCATCACGGCCGAGGATGTCGTGTTCTCCTTCGACGTTCTGAAGGCGAAGGGCCATCCGAGCTATCGCATCATGATGCGTGACGTGGCCAAGGCCGAGGTCATCGACACGCATACCGTGCGTTTCGCATTCACGGGCGAGCTCACGCGCGACCTGCCGACGATCGTGGCCGGCCTGCCCGTGCTTTCTAAGGCGTACTATTCAACGCGCGAGTTCGACCAGACCACGCTTGATCCGCCGATCGGCTCCGGCCCCTACCTCATCAGTGATTTCCGGCCCGGCGCGCAGATTACCTACAAGCGCCGCGATGACTATTGGGCCAAGGATCTGCCGATCAATCGTGGCGTCAACAACTTCGACGAGATCCGCTTCGAGTACTATCGCGACCGTACGGCCGCGCTCGAAGGCTTCAAGTCCGGAACCTACGATTTCCGCGAGGAGTTCACGGCCCGCGACTGGTCGACCGGCTATGAGGTGCCCGCGTTGCGTGACGGCCGCATGAAGCGCATCACGCTGCCCGATGCGAACCCGTCCGGCGCGCAGGGCTTCTTCTTCAATACGCGGCGCGCGAAGTTTGCCGATGCGCGCGTGCGCAAGGCGCTCGACTATGTCTTCGACTTCGAGTTCACCAACAAGAACCTGTTCTATGGGCTCTACCAGCGCACGAACAGCTACTTCGAGAATTCGGATATGAAGGCCGAGGGCAAGCCTTCGCCTGAGGAACTCGCGCTGCTCGAGCCGTTCCGGGCCAAGCTTCCGCCCGCGGTTTTCGAGGAGCCCTATACTTCGCCGGTATCGGATGGTTCGGGGACGGACCGCCGACTGTTGCGCGAGGCCGCGCGGCTGCTCGACGAGGCCGGGTGCAAGGTTAAGGATCGTCAGCGTGTCTGCCCGAACGGCGAGGTGCTCGATATCGAGTTTCTGATCTACGAGGGCACGTTCGAGCGCGTGATCGCGCCCTACGTGAAGAACCTCCAGGCGATCGGCGTCAGCTCCTCCATCCGTCGCGTCGACAGCGCGCAATACCAGCGGCGCGTGAAGGCCTTCGACTTCGATGTGGTGACCTCGCGCTTCGTCATGCGGCTGACGCCGGGCAACGAGATGCGCAACTACTGGGCGAGCGAGAACGCCAATGTCGAGGGCAGCGTCAATCTTGCCGGTATCAAGGATCCTGTCATCGATGCACTGCTCGACAAGGTCGTCGAGGCCAAGAGCCGCAAGGAGCTGGTCACGGCGACGCGCGCCATCGACCGCGTCCTGCGTGCGGGCCATTACTGGGTACCGCAGTGGTACAAGGCCTCGCACCACATAGCCTATTGGGACAAGTTCTCCTTCCCGGAGAAGAAGCCCGAGTATTCGCGCGGCGCACCCGATACCTGGTGGTATGATGCCGACAAAGCTGCCAAGCTGAAGTCCAACTGATCGCGGCAACAAGCGAGCGTGCGGAGCCGATGGGCGCCTATCTCCTGAAGCGTATCCTGCTGATGATCCCGACGTTGCTCGGCATCATGCTGATCAGCTTCACGATCATCCAGTTCGCCCCGGGCGGCCCCGTCGAGCGCGTCATCGCGCAGCTCACAGGCACGGACAGTTCCGCCACCGCGCGGATCGGCGGCGGCGGTGGTGATGGGATGGGTGCCGGAGCTGCGACCCAGCAGGGCGGCGGCGCAGATGCGACGTCCTCGCGCTACCGCGGCGCCCAGGGGCTCGACCCCGAATTCATCAAGCAGCTCGAGAAGCAGTTCGGCTTCGACAAGCCAGCGCACGAACGCTTCTTCCTGATGATGAAGAGCTACCTGACCTTCGACTTCGGCAAGAGCTATTTCCGCGACATCGCGGTTCTCGAGTTGATCAAGGAGAAGCTCCCCGTCTCGATTTCGCTCGGCGTGTGGATGATGCTGCTGACCTATCTCATCTCCATCCCGCTCGGTATTCACAAGGCGGTACGCGACGGCGAGCCCTTCGACACATGGACCTCGGGCCTGCTGGTCGTCGGATATGCCATACCGGGCTTCCTCATCGCCGTACTGCTGCTGATCCTGTTCGCCGGCGGATCGTTCGTGCAGTGGTTTCCTTCGCGCGGGCTCACGTCCGACAACTGGGCGAGCCTTTCGCTCTGGGGCAAGATCATCGATTACTTCTGGCATTTGACGCTGCCGCTGATCGCCCTGGCGCTCGGCGCCTTCACGACCATGGCCTTCCTGACGAAGAATTCCTTCCTCGACGAGATCCGCAAGCAGTACGTCATGACCGCGCGTGCGAAAGGTCTTGCCGAGGGACAGGTGCTCTACGGCCATGTCTTCCGTAACGCCATGCTGCTGATCATCGCCGGTTTCCCGGGCGCGTTCATCGGCGCGTTCTTCAGCGGCGCGCTGCTGATCGAGACCATCTTCTCGCTCGACGGGCTGGGACTTCTGAGCTTCGAGTCGATCATCAACCGCGATTATCCTGTGGTGTTCGCGACGCTCTTCATCTTCTCGCTGCTCGGTCTGGTCGTGAACCTCATATCGGACTTCGTCTATACGCTCGTCGATCCGCGCATCGACTTCGAGTCGCGGGAGGTCTAGTGTGATGATCGAGAAATTCGCCAGATCTCGCGGCACGGCATCGAGCGCAACTCTCGATCTGAATCACACTAGAAAAGTCACGATTCCAGTGTCCCTTTTGATTCCGAAGTGCGTTCGGGACGCCAGCATCGAGGTCCAGCGAACTTCGGAATCGGGACACTAGGCGGTGGACGCACGGCGCGACGATACGCTCGAGCTCAAGCCGGAGGCACCCGCCCTGGCACCGGAGATCGCGCCGCCCGTCCTGCCGCCGCCCGAGTCGCCGGATGCACCGCCGCCCAATGCCGAGCCGATTGGAACGAAGCGCCACCGGCACGGCTTCTTCAGCCTCTCGCCGATCAACGAGCGGCGCTGGCGCAACTTCAAGGCCAACCGACGCGGCTACTGGAGTCTCTGGCTCTTCCTTGGGCTCTTCGTGCTGAGCCTCTTCGCCGAGGTGATCGCCAACGATCGCCCGATCCTCGTGCGCTACAAGGGCGAGACCCTGTTCCCGACCCTGATCGACTATCCGGAGGAGAAGTTCGGCGGTTTCCTTGCCGTGACCGACTACAAGGACCCGGTCATCCTTGATGAGATCCAGAGCAACGGCTGGATCCTGTGGCCGCCGATCCGCTACTCCTACAACTCGATCAACAAGGACTTTCCACTCGTGAGAGGCCCCGAGGGGCGCTGCCTCGGCTATCCGGCGCCGCCGCCATGGGCTTCGAGCGCTGCGCTCTGCGAGGCCGATGCCGCACAACTGGCGCGCTACCAGGCCATCGGTAACCGCAACTGGCTCGGCACTGACGACCAGGGACGCGATGTCGTCGCCCGCGTGATCTACGGCTTTCGAATATCCGTCCTCTTCGGGCTCATCCTGACGATCCTCTCGGCTGCGATCGGTGTGACGGCCGGGGCCGTGCAAGGCTACTTCGGCGGGCGCGTCGATCTCGTCTTCCAGCGCATTCTGGAAATCTGGTCGTCGATCCCTTCGCTCTATGTGCTGATCATCATCTCGGCGGTGCTGGTCCCCGGCTTCTGGACGCTGCTCTTTATCCTGCTGCTCTTCCACTGGGTCTATCTGGTCGGTGTGGTGCGCGCCGAGTTCCTGCGCGGGCGTAATTTCGAGTACATCACCGCGGCGCGGGCGCTCGGCCTCTCGAACACCAAGATCATGTTCAAGCACCTCCTGCCGAATGCGATGGTGGCGACGCTGACCTTCCTGCCCTTCAAGCTCTCGGGCTCGATCACGGCGCTCACTGCGCTCGATTTCCTGGGGCTCGGCCTGCCGCCGGGCTCGCCCTCGCTCGGGGAGCTGCTCTCGCAGGGCAAGGCCAATCTCCAGGCGCCATGGCTCGGGCTCGCCGGGTTCTTCTCGATCGCGATCACGCTCTCGCTGCTCATCTTCATCGGCGAGGCGGTCCGCGACGCGCTCGATCCGAGAAAGACCTTCCGATGAGCGCGCCGGCTGCAGATCAGTCACACGCCCGCTCGCAGACGCTCGTCTCCGTGCGCGATCTCTCGGTCGAGTTCCGCGCGGGGGAGAACAGCCATCTCGCCGTCCGCGGCATCGACTTCACGATCGGCAAGGGCGAGACCGTGGCACTTGTCGGCGAGTCGGGCTCGGGAAAGAGCGTGTCCGCGCTCTCCATCATGCGCCTGCTGCCCTACCCGGCTGCGCGCCATCCGAGCGGACAGATATTCTTCGAGGGTAAGGATCTCCTGAAGGTGCCGGGTGCGGTCATGCGCGACATTCGCGGGGCGCGCATCTCGATCATCTTCCAGGAGCCCATGACCTCGCTCAACCCGCTGCACACCATCGAGCAGCAGGTCGGCGAGATCCTGCGCCTGCACAAGGGGCTCAGCGAGCAGGACGCCAAGGCGCGCACGCTCGATCTCCTGCGCAAGGTCGGCATCCGCGATGCCGAGAAGCGGCTCGGCGCCTACCCGCATCAGCTCTCGGGCGGCCAGCGCCAGCGCGTGATGATCGCCATGGCGCTCGCCAATGAGCCTGACCTGCTGATCGCCGACGAGCCGACCACGGCGCTCGACGTAACCATCCAGGCCCAGATCCTCGAGCTTCTGAAGAGGCTTCAGCGCGAGCTCGGCATGGCCATGCTGCTGATCACCCACGATCTCGGCATCGTGCGCAAGATGGCGGACCGCGTCTACGTGATGAACGCCGGCACGATCGTCGAGCGCGGCACGGTCCGCCAGATCTTCGAGGCGCCGCAGCACGCCTACACGCGCCACCTGCTCGCGGCTGAGCCCAAGGGTGAGCCGCCGGCCGGCAATCCGCATGGGCCTGTGGTCGTCGAGACGGACAACCTGAAGGTTTGGTTCCCGGTCAAGCGCGGGCTTCTCAGGCGCACCGTCGATCACGTGCGCGCGGTCGACGGCGTGACCTTGAAGCTGCGCGCCGGCGAGACGATCGGCGTCGTCGGCGAGTCCGGCTCGGGCAAGACAACGCTCGGGCTTGCGATCCTCCGGCTGATCAGCTCCGAGGGCCCGGTCGTCTACATGGGCAAGCGCATCGATGGGCTCGGCGCGAAGCAGATGCGGCCCCTGCGCCAGCAGATGCAGATCGTCTTTCAGGATCCCTACGGCTCGCTGTCGCCACGCCTCTCCGTGAGCCAGATCGTCGAGGAGGGGCTGCTCATCCAGGATCCCGACCTCGGCTTCGAGCAGCGCCGCGCGCGCGTCAGCCAGGCCTTGGCCGAGGTCGGCATCGACCCCACCGCGCAGGACCGCTACCCGCACGAGTTCTCGGGCGGCCAGCGCCAGCGCAGCGCCATTGCGCGGGCCATGGTGCTGGAGCCCCATTTCGTCATGCTCGACGAGCCGACCAGCGCCCTCGACATGAGCGTGCAGGCGCAGATCGTCGATCTGTTGCGGGACCTTCAGCGCAAGCGCGACCTTTCATATCTTTTCATCAGCCACGATCTGCGTGTCGTCAGGGCACTGAGCAACTACGTGGTGGTGCTGCGCAATGGCGTCGTGGTGGAGGAGGGGGCCACGGCGCAGATCTTTGATTCGCCCCGCGAGCCCTATACCCAGGCCCTGCTGGCAGCCGCGCTCAATCTCGAAGTAGCGAACGAGGGCGTGCTCGCAACCTGAGCGGAAGTCGATTACTCGTCACGCCCGCGTGGATTGTACAGACTGCAGCCTGACGAAAAGTACCCGCCGCAATTCCTCTCGTTGCGCCAATTCACTGAAAGGGATCAGAAAAAAAGAAAAGCCGGGCACGAGGCCCGGCTAAAGTTGATCCATGTCGCCTAAGCAACACGGTTGAAGGCGTCAAAGGGAGGGAACTGCCTTCAGTAGCTGTCCGTCACAGCTACAGACGTATATGTGGGGTATCGGCTCCGAGCACAATCGGGCGCCGCAGCAGATGACTATGCGCTAAGCGCATGTCTCGCAACTTATGCGGATCAATACTTCCACTGCCGCCCCTTGGCGACCATGAAATCCCTGAAAACCTGAACCTTTTTCGCGGTTCTCAACTCCTCGGGATAAACGAAGTACACGGGCAGCTTGGGAAGCTCCAGCTCCGGCAGCACGGGAACGAGGTCGGTTTCCTCCTGAGTGAGGTAATCCGGGATCATGCCGATGCCGATGCCGGACCGGATGGCGTACTTGAGTGCCAGTATCGCGCTGGCGCGCATTACCGGGACTCGGGGCGCGCGGCCCTCGCGCCCAAGCGATTCGAGCATGTTGATGTGGGAGAGGTGCGGGGCCGGATTGCCGACGAAGGAGACGATCCGGTGGCGGTCGAGATCGGCGATGTTCGCCGGTGTCCCGAACTTGCGGATGTATTGGCTCGAAGCGTAGCAGTGCGTCTGCATGGTGAAGAGCGGCCGGCGGATGAGGTCGCCCTGCGCCGGTTCCCGCGCCCAGATGGCGACGTCGGCGACGCGCATCGAAAGGTCGACGGGCTCGTCGTTGAGGATGAGCTCGACGCGGATGTCCGGATAGAGTTCGAGGAATTCGCGCAGACGCTGGGTGATCCAGACCGAGCCGAGGCCGACTGTTGCCGTAACGCGGAGATCGCCGGCAGGCTTCGTCGTCGAGTCCGAGAGGAGCGACTCGGCGGTCTGCAGCTTGTTCATCACCTCGCTGGCGGTGCGGAAGAGCATCTCGCCCTGCTCGGTAAGCACGAGGCCCCGGGCGTGGCGGTGAAAGAGCGAGACGCCCAGCTCCTTCTCGAGTGCCGAGACCTGACGGCTGACGGCGGACTGGCTCATCCGCAGGCTTTCGCCCGCATGGGTAAAGCTCCCAGCCTCGGCAGCCGAGTGGAATATGCGCAACTTGTCCCAGTCCATATGCCCCGTCACGCGACCATTTCCTCCGTCGATTGTTATTGGGCGGCTGCGAGGTGCTCGCCTGCATGGGCGAGGAACCGCTCGGCTTCCAGCGCCGCCATGCAGCCCATGCCGGCGGCGGTGACGGCCTGGCGATAGACCTCGTCCTTGACGTCGCCGGCGGCGAAAACGCCGGGGATGTCGGTGGCGGTCGAATCCGGTTTCGTGATCAGGTAGCCGCCCTTGGTCATGGGAAGCTGACCGGTAAAGAGTTCGGTCGCTGGCGCGTGGCCGATGGCAATGAACACGCCGTCCACCGGGCGGCTCGCAGTGACGCCCGTACGCACATTGCGCAGGCGGACACCTGTGACGCTCTTCACGGGGTCCGTGGCGCCGGTGATCTCGTCGAGCGTCGTGTCCCAGAGGACTTCGATCTTGGGGTTCTTAAGCAACCGGTCCTGAAGAATGCGCTCGGCGCGGAAGCTGTCACGCCGGTGTACGACTGTGACCTTCTTCGCGAAGTTGGTGAGGAAGATCGCCTCTTCGACGGCGGTGTTGCCGCCGCCCACGACGATCACTTCCTTGTCGCGATAGAAGAAGCCGTCGCACGTGGCGCAGGCCGAAACCCCGTGGCCCTGGAAGGCCTCCTCGCTCGGCATGCCGAGCCAGCGTGCTTGTGCGCCCGTGCAGATGATGAGCGCGTCGCACGTGTAGCTGTCGCCCGAATCGCATTCGAGCAGGAATGGCCGCTTGTTGAGTGTCACCCTAACGACGTGGTCCATGACCACCTCGGTGCCCACATGCTCGGCCTGGGCGCGCATCTCCTCCATGAGCCAGGGGCCCTGGATGACCTTGGCGAAGCCCGGGTAGTTTTCGACGTCGGTGGTGATGGTGAGCTGGCCGCCCGGCTGATTACCTTGAATGATCAGCGGCTTGAGCATTGCGCGGGCTGCATAGATGGCGGCCGTGTAGCCCGCCGGGCCGGAGCCGAGGATGATCACCTTGCTATGGCGTGGGGTCGTCATGAAGCGCCTTCCGGACAGTTCGGTCTCGCGTCGTGTCGTGCAGCTATGCGTTAAACGCATATGGCCTTGGTTGGCAAGCCCTTCAAGTGTGGCCATAGCGCTTGCAAACCGGATTCCGGTTGTTGTGGTCAAAAAATGCCGAGCCTCGCCAGGCGTGCGGCGGAGCCGATCGCGGATGCTATACAACCTTAGGGTCCAGCTCGCCGGCTCGATGGGGGCATCACTGGAAGCAGGCGTGCTTACGGTGCTTGTCGTCGTTCCATCGACGTCCAGCGCAGGTCCAGACCCTCGTTGAGGGGGCTGAACAGCAGGCCCGAGAGGCCATTGCGGAAAACGCCGGACCGTACCGCGGTGCCGATCCACAGCTCGGCGGCATCTGCCTCGATCAGGACCGCGGCGGGAGTAAAGCTGCGCCAGCGTACGGCGGCGTCGGTGCTGCGGCGCGCCTCGGCGACGAGGGCATCGACCGCTTCATTGCAATAGCCGCTGTAGTTCGTGCGCCCGATGGCCTTGCATCCGAAGCGGGCGCCGATCCACGGGTCGGGGTCGGGTGGCAGCCGCGTCTCGGCCATGAACAGCACGTCGTACATCTGCTTCTCGTCGTGCGAGCGGGCGAAGATGGCCTCCGCCGGCTCGGCGACGATCCGCGATTTGACCCCGAGCTGGTCGAGGCCCTGCTTCAAGGTGGCGGCAGCCATCTCGGCGTGCACCTGCCCCGCGACGGCGCCGATGGTGATCTCCGGGATGGGGCCGGGGACGCGCTCGAGGTACTCGCGGGCGCGAACGAGATCGAAGCGATATCCGCGTGTCGTGCTTGGCCCGCCCCAGATGAGATCGGGGAGCGGCGAGCCGTTCCGCGCCATGGTTCCGGCGAGCAGGCCTTGTGTCAGGCCGTCGTAGTCGAAGGCATGCGAGAGCGCGCGGCGGAAGTCGATGTTGCTCCCCGGGGCGCGGCGGTTGTGCAGCACACCGCGCACGAGGCGAAGCGTCGGTTGCTCGATGACCTGGAAGCCGGGTGTGATTCGCAGTTGTGTGAGCTGGTCGATCGCCAGGTGCCCGAGGATGCCGCCGAGCTCGCCCTTGAGCAGCGCCGCAATCCGTTCGCCAGCGTCCGCAACAGGAAGAACCTCGAACTCGTCGATGGCGTTGGGACCCCAGTCCGCAATGAAGTGTTCGAGGTTGCGCGAGGCGATGAAGGCGCCCTCGCGGTCGCGCCGGAAGGGGATGTACGAGCCCGAGCCGGCGCTGTTGCGCTGCAGCCATTCCTGGCCCCAATCGTTGTTCTTCTCGTTGGCGGCGACGAGCGCACGATTGACGATCGCAAGCTCCGGGAGAAGCGACGCAAAGCCCTGCATGGGCTGCGTCAGATTGAAAACGACCGTCGTCTCACCGACGGCGCGGGTGCCTCCGGGGGCAATTACGCCTGCAAAGAGCGGATACGGACCCTGCTTCAGCGCCAGCAGCCGTTCCATGGAATAGGCGACATCCGCGGCCCGGACCGGGCTGCCATTGTGGAAGCGCGCATCATTGCGGATATGGAAGGTGTGGATCTGGCCGTCCGGCGACATCTCGTGGCGGGTCGCGAGCCAGAGCTGGAGCCGCGGGGGCGCTCCGACCCATCTGAAGAGACTGTCGTAGAAATTCAGCCGTATGAGGTTCTGGCCGGGCTCGTCGATGACGTGCGGATCGAAGGTGCCGTATGTCGTGGCCGTCCCGAGCACGAGGCGACGCTTTTCCTCGGGCGAGGCGCCGGCCGGAGCGAGGCACAGCATTGCGCTGGCCAGGACGATGAGGATCCAGCCCGCTATTCCCGTTCGGCTAATCGCGCCCATTCCTCAGCCCAACTTCTTGCCGCACACGATCTTGACGCTCAGCTGCGCGTGGGTCAATGAGGCCACGGCAATTTGGTGACTGGCGCTGTGCGTGCGTGGCAGAAGCGCCATCACTGCGGCAATACTTGGATGGCGGTGCCGATGACAGAGATGCTCTGGACGGGCCCGGGCGCTGCCGCCGCAACGCTGCTGCTCGCACACGGCGCAGGCGCCCCCATGGACAGCCCCTTCATGGGCCTGATCAGCGAGATGCTGGCCGCGCGCGCTATTCGCGTCGCCCGCTTCGAGTTCGCCTACATGGCCGCGCGGCGCCGTGGCGGAAAACGCAGACCACCTCCTAAAGCCGAGACCCTCGACGGCGAAATGATAGCCGCCGCGCGTGGGGCGGCCGAGGAGGCGGTGGGCAAGCTCGCGATCGGTGGCAAGTCCATGGGCGGGCGCGTCGCGAGCCATGTTGCGGGTCATTTGCATCAATCCGGCGAGATCGCCGGTCTCGTCTGCCTCGGTTATCCCTTTCACCCGCCGAAGACGCCCGAGCGGCTGCGCGTCGCGCACCTCGAAACACTGGCCTGCCCGACGCTCATCATTCAGGGCGAGCGCGATCCCTTCGGTGGCCGCGCGGAAGTCGAGGCACTAGTGCTGCCGCCGACCATCCGCGTGCACTGGGCACACGATGGCGATCACGATCTCGGGCCGCGCGGGGGATCGGCTACGACGCGACGCGGGAACCTCGAGGCGGCGGCCGATGCGATCGCGACGTTCCTGAAGGCGCTGTAGGTCGCGCCTCCGGCACGCACAAGGGCCAAGCCTCCGGCATGACCCTCGCGCTCGCAGCAGTCCGCAGCAAACAAAAATCAAGCCCTTGCCGTCGCCTCCTGAGGCTCGGGCAGCGTCCGCGGGATCAGCGACACGAACAGGAAGATGACCGCTGCCGTCGCGGCGAGGATGCGGAACAGGGCGTCGAAACCCCAGTTGCCGTGCACCCAGGCGATGAGCGGCAGCGCGGCTGCCAGTGCGACGAATGATACGACGTATCGCGCGCCATAGACCGCACCGCGGAACTCGGAGCGCGCCATGCGACCGATCATGTAGTCGTTGATCGGGATCTGGCCGAATGCTCCGAGCATGAAGCCGAGGGCAACCGCGAGGCCGGTCCAATCGTGCAGGCCCGGCATCAGCATGAAGAACACGACCTGCATGGCGGCGACGCCCATAAAGACGGTGCGCGGCCCCAGCGTGTCGAGCAGGCGGCCGACCACGAGCTGCGCCATCGACGCGACGGCGAATACGACGAACGCGAGCCAGCCAACGACGGTCGCCGATCCGGCGATGCCTCCCATACGCTCCTCGAGGACTTTTGGCAGAGCGAATGTGGTCGACTGGAAGACGATGCTCGAGAGCGCGGCGGTGCAGAAGATGATGATGGAGAGACGCAGCAGGAGCTGGCGCAGTCGCTGGTCGGCGTGCACGTCGTGGCCAGTGGCAGCGGTCTTGGGGGGCGCGTTTGCGGCGGCCGTGCGCTTTGCGGCTTTCGCTGCCTTCTCGGCCGCCATGTCTGGGCGCGAGAAAAGGAAATAGGCGATGCCGATCGCAATCGAGAGGACGCCGGGGAAGATGAAGGCTGCGCGCCAGCCGCCGTTGTCGATCAGGAAGCCGGTGATCAGCGCTGCGCTGCCGACGCCGAGGTTCCCCCATACGCCGTTGATGGCGATCGCCTGGCCGGTGCCGGACGCCTTCGCGCTCTCGACGACCATGGCGAGGCCGACGGGATGGTAGATCGCCGCGAGCACACCGACGAAGAACAGAAGGATCATGATTTGCAGCGGTGTCGAGGCGAACGCAGTGAAGATCGACGCCATGCCGATGCCGATGAAGAACACGGACATCATGCCATAGCGGCTCCACTTGTCGGACAGCCAGCCGGCGGGGAGCGAGAAGAGGCCGAAGGCGACGAAGCCGGGCGTCGCGTAGGGGACGAGCTCGGCATAGCTCATGCCCCATTCGCGCGTAAGCGCGAGTGCGGCGACCGTCGCGAAGATCAGGGTGAAGAGGTGGTCCAGGAAGTGGCCGATATTCAGGAAGAGGAAGTGAATGCGCTCGCGTGTCATCGGGCGCCTCCCCGGCGCTATGCTTGTTGTGATTGGCGGCAGTGTATCAAGACAGTTGGTGGTGGTCATCCACTACCCGACCGCGGGCAATCACCCCGGGTCGAATACGGATAGTCGTGTTCCGTGTGCGTGACCGGTGTTGAACGTCCGGCGGCTAACGGAGATACCCGCACGCCCTATTGAGGCAAGCAGGCGGTCCTTAATTTGAGCGTCGTGACGTCGATGCAGATGGTGATTTCCAGATCCTCGCCGAACATCTGCAGCCATCGTCGCCATGGGGCCGTTCGGACTTCCGCATTGGCGGCGCGGTTCGAGTTGGCCGTAGCGGCTAGGCGTATCCTACCCAACCTCTGAAACTTAGCCCCGCGTAGAAAAGGCTGATGTTGGAGAACGCGGCTTCCCGCAGCATCGCTTCGTCTTCCTCGGGTGACAGAATGGATAGTTTGGTCGCAATAGCCTGCTTGGCGCGCTCCAAGTTCGCCGGGTCGGTTCCGCCGAATGCGACGTGCCGGCTGATCCACAAGGACCGTTCGGGTTCGATCTGCGAGAAACTGATGTGAGCAACGACGAACGGAGCGCCCGGCGCCAGGCGCCGCCGGATTTGGCGCAGGGTCTCCAGGCGCTGGTCACGAGAAACGAAATGCAGTGTCAAAAGACAGGTGGCGCCGTCGAACGGCCCTTCCGGCGCGGCGTCTATATACCCCTGATGAAGGCGCACGCGCGCAGAGTGCGGCCCTACGATCTGCCCCGCCGTCCTCAGCATCTCCGCTGAAGGGTCAACGCCGTCAAACGTCCAACCGGCATGATCGTCGGCGAGTGCCTTGAGCTCAAGGCCACCGCCTGCCCCGAGAACCAGAACTCGCCCATGCGTGGGGACGCGCTCGGCTAGGAGCATCGAGGTCATGCGATGAAGGCTGGCGAAGCCGGGCACCTGTCTGGGTGGCGCCTCGGCGTAGGAGCGCGCATGGGCGGTGCCAAAAGCGTCGGGATCGTTGGCAGGCACGCCAGGCGGAGGACCATTGCTCGTCATGCTATTCTTATGGCTGTAGACGGCATGCCGATGTCAAGATTGATCCAGTCGGGGCAAGCGGGTGATCGAGAGGTCGGCGACGGCCCGTAAATATTGCTGAGCACTGCCTGTTCGATCCCGCCGCATATCAAGTTTTCGAGAGTAGTGCAGAAGCACGCGACAATCTTCGTAGGTTTGGCTTCGTAAGTTTGGCCGAGACGTGTAGCGCGCACGTACCGTCGGGAGGTACCGCATGTTGCCCGCAACCCCAACCGGCGACCCCTTTTGGGCACTCATGGTGGCGGTGATCTATTTTGGATCTGTCATCGCGTTCGGAGCTATTGCCAGGATGGTTTGCGCGAGGCTCATGCAACACTACGGCGCCGACTTGGAGGATGTGCAGAAGCAGGCGGGCGACAATCGACGCGAACGCGACGTCTTCCTGCTCGGGTTCTGGCGCAAGGAAAAGTGAGAGACTGCTGCCGGATCAGAACCGGTAACCGTAGCGGACGCCCAAGCGGTCGAGGCCCTCATTCTGGTCCCGCGTGCCCGCGTTCGACATGTGCTCGAAGTAGACCGACAGGCTGCTGTGCCGGTCGAAGCGGTAGCCGATTTCAAGCGGGATGTGGAACAGCAGGCGCGAGCCCAACGCCTTGTCGGTCTGATCGAAGGTGCGCAGCTTCGTCTCGCCGTTGTGAACGGTGCCGCCGAGACCGAGCGAGAAGAATATGCCGGTCGGTGTTTCGAACTCCCATCGCGCATCCAGGTAGGCGTTGCTGGTGCCGCCTTCGGTGGCGATGGAGGCGCCGATGGCCGGCCGGATCGTCCCGCCGAGAATGCGCAGCGAAGGCGACAGGAGCGCCTCGATGTTGACGGCGACGGCGTCGTTCTCGGTGCGGAACCCGCTCCACATACTGGTGACGTCGTGCGCGAGGATGCCACCCTTGATCTCGCGGACAAGCCCTTCGGCGCGCGACACACCGGCCCACACGCTGACGAGGGCGAGGCAAGCGAGCAGGCGCCATGCAATCCGATGCGACATGCGGCGACCGTGCTCGCGAAGTGAAGAATGAATCATTTGTACCACCAGCGCGGCGGCGTTTCAGCGGCGATTTCAAAGCTTGCGGCTGAATGCTCGGCGGGCTGTGGCTTTTTTGGTTGGTGGCGAGCGTCGTGCAGCGGCGTCTTCCATTCACTGCCCGTTTCGGGATGTCAGCCAACCAGCTCATGGCGGGCAATCGCTACCGATTGTAAATTATCACGCAAGGCATCGTGAGTTGGTTGCGACTTGCGTTTTTTAGTCGTGCCGTGCATTGCCGCCGAGACGCATTGCGATGATGTGAGAGGGGGAAGAGCACAATGGAACCAGACGGCACCGATGTGATCGTTCAGTTGTTGCCACTGCTGTTCGCGTGGATGATTGTGGCGGTCGTTGGCTACTTCATTGCCAGGCGCAAGGGCATAGGCATGGGCAGGTTCGCGCTCGGCATCTTCCCGCTGTGGGCCGGCGTGTTCCTTCTCTGGTGGGTGAGCCTCACGGACAAGGACGTGCTCGATCGGCTGGCCGAACTGGAGAAGCGGCGATAGCGGGACCGGGCTTGCGCCAAACGCTCTCAGCGACCCACGGTGAGTGTGCCCGCTTGCGGGTCGACTGTGACGGTCTCGCCGCTCCTGATCGCCTGTGTGATGTCGATGTCGAAGCGGTCGATCAGCGGCAGGTCGGCGAAGGCGGCGCCCTGGGCCATGATGGGATTGGCGAAATTGAGGATGAGTGCCCTTGGCGTGCGTCCGCTCTGGACCATGTCCCGCAGCATCCAGGCCGAGGCGACGCCGCCCTTGGCGATGTTGAGGATCAGGATCTTGCCGACATAGCTCTGGCCCGCGAGTTTGTGCGCCGGGCGCGAGACGATGCCTTTCACGAGATCGAGGTCGTAGCGGGCGGAGAAATTGTCCGACGCGACGAGCGCTTCGCCGGTGACTTTGACGCCGGGTCCGGGGTGGCCTTTGTAGATGCGGGGGGCGGTGCTCATGAAGCGGCTCCGACAATGCGGCCGGCGACGGCGCTTTCGATACAGGCGGACATGCTGTCGAGGATCGGCTCGTAGCCATAGCCGCCGAGGATGTTCACGAGCTTTGCCGAATTCGACATGAGCCGCTTCCAGCCATTGGCCTCGCCAATGTCGCGCGCATACATCTGATAGAAGCAGACGCCCGAGAGCACCATGCCGCCTGCGCCCTCGATGGACGCGGTGAAACCCATGCGGTCGGCAGCGGCCTTGATGTCGGGTGATGTGGTTACGAGCAGTGCCACGTCCTTGTGGATATGACGGCCGTCAAGGTGCCCGGCCAGTGTCTGCATTTCGAAGAGTGAAAGCTGCGGCGCGGCAAAGACAACCACATCCAGCTTATCGTCCTTGGGACGGTAGGAGGCCATCAGCCGATCGATCTCAGCCCGACCGAGTGTCGTTGCGGCCGGTACGGGGCCGTCGAAAACAGCCTTCAGGTCCGGGGCTTCGGGTGTGATGCCGATCATGTGAAAGAAGGGCGTCGAGCCGAAGCTCCCGAGCGCGGCGCCGAACTGCTTGATCTCGTCGGAGGTCACCGGGCCGCTGATCCCGCTCAGCACGGGCACTTCCCAGTACGAGCGCATGGCGCGACCGACGAGACCGCCGAGCGCGCCCCACTCCGCAAGATCGCGCGGGCGCGAGGTGACCTCGAAATGTGTCTGCCCGCGGCGGTGGCGATCGAGATGATAGCCATAGCGCGGTGTGCAGCCCGTGAGCGCGGCCGCGAGTGCCGAGGGTCCACCTTCGAAGTTCGTCCGCGCGCCGAGTACGCTGTTTGCGTAGATCGACGAGCCGGTATCGCCGAACGCGATATGCTCGCCGAGGACGGGCGGGATCACGGACTGATAGTTGATGCACGTATTGGTCATCATGAAGCCGAGTGCCTCGAAGGCAGCCGTCGCGCGGCGCTCGAGGTCGGCCATGGCGTCGGTCTGGCCGAGGCGCTTATAGGCATTGAAGTCGACGCCGCGCGGATCCGTGATCGCCGGCACGCGGACGCGGCGCTCGGCGAGCGGCAACCTGGCGAGGCCTTCGAGGAAGTCGACGCCCGAGGGGCCGAGAGCCTCGGGATCGGCCATCAGATGGACCTGCGAAATAGGAACGCAATCCTCGGCATCGAAGAAGCGGCCAACCTTGAGGATCTGCTCCATGGCATACTGGCGCGCCGGCCCTTCGGCGCCGGCCAGCATGGCCTTCTGGTGGTCATCGAGCTTCATGCGGCATTTCCGTCCCTGTAGTCATTCCAAGGCGGACAATGCGGCCCGTAGGGCGAGACGACAAGTCTCAAATTCCCTACGGGCTCGGGAGGCGGATATGCAGAACGGCGGAGCGTCGCCGCTCCGCCGTCCAGAATTCAATCGAACCGGTCCTGCGCGGCGCTCAGTGCACCGTCGCGATCTCCAGGTCATCGCCGAGCGCGTGGCTCATGGCGGCCTGCCGGGTATCGGTGAGCGCGATCGGCGTGCCATCCGCAGCGTGGAGCGCGTAAAGCGTCAGGCCACGGGGAAGATTGTCGATCGAGGGAAACCGCTCCTTGGCCTCTTCCGATGTCATCGTTCGGATGTAGGCAACAACGCCATCGCCGAGGCGGGCGAGATCGATTTCGCTGATGATCGGCGCGGCCATCTTCTTCGACGATGAACGCCGGGAACCGCTCTTTCTGCCACTTTCCATGTCGGTACTCCTAACGGTAGAGGCGTAAGCTAGCCTCCATGACCGACGCCTGCGGGGGTCCCGACAGGGCCAGTCCGCTCATTCAACCGAATGTTCCGACGATTCGGTTGGATGATCTGTAACTGAAACGACTCACCCGGACGTTTTCCGTCCGATCTCGATGCGGCGAATGAGCCGTTCGGGGGTATGCCGAACGAGATCGATTGCCAGTAACCCGTTGTTGAGGTCGGCGTTCCGGACCTCGATCCCTTCCGCGAGCACGAACGTGCGCTGGAACTGACGGGCTGCAATCCCGCGGTGCAGGTATTCGCGCGTCTTGTCGTCGTCCTGCTTGCCGCGAATGGTGAGTTGGTTGTCCTCGAGGGTGATCTCAAGCTGGTCGCGCGTAAAACCGGCGACGGCGAGCGTGATCCTCAGTGTCTCGGCGGAGGCCTCATCCTTCGGGATTCGCTCGATATTATAAGGTGGATAGCCGTCGGCTCCACCCTTGGCAACCCGGTCCACGAGGCGCTCGACCTCGTCGAAGCCGAGCAACAGTGGGCTCGAAAGCAGCGACATCCGTGGCATTGCAAGCCCTCTCCTGAAGCGACCTCGCGCGCCCATTTTCGTAAGGCCGGCCCCTGTCGGGCATCCGGCCCCCGCTCGGCCCCGTTCACCGGGCGCCTGGGCGTGCTCCATTCATATGGGAGGACAGGCGCAGACTTCAAGCAACGCGCGCTGTGGCTTTTCGGCCGCGCAAGATGACAGGAATTGCCATTAGAAAGTCGTGGCCGGGGTTCAGAAGAGCGGCGTCGCGGAGCGCCTGTGCTGCTTATCGGAGATACAACTCTATGCGTAGCTCTCAGTTCAAATCGGTGTGGCTCGCGCTGGTAGTCGGCCTTGGCGGCATAACGGCCGCGTCGGTACCGGCAGCGGCGCAGCAGCCGGCCAATCCCGCTCTCGAGGAGCTGACGCCGGAGGAGATTGCCGAGCGCGAGGGCCGCAAGGCCTGCAAGGTCATGATCTGCGCAGCCTTCCACATGAAGAAGGCCGAGGGCGGCGACATCACCTGCAGTGTCCTCAAGACATGGCGCAAGGAGCAGCTTCAGAAGATGATCGAGCGGGCCAAGGTCTCCTGGCCCTGGGGCCGGGTGAAATGCGTCGCCGACATCCGCCTGAAGCGCGCCGACCTGATCAAGGCGATGACCGAGCCCCAGCATATTGCCGAGCTCGACAAGCATCAGGTGAACTGCGAGATCGAGCGCGAGAAGGAGGCACCGGCGAAGATCAGCTTCGCCTTCGCGCCGAAAGTGACCTTCGCCAACGGCAAGGCGACGAAAGCTGCGCTGAACTGGGGGACCATCGAGGCGCCGGCACTCGTCAAGGGGGCCATGTGGACGGCGACCGCCACCGATAACACCTTCAATGTCCTGCAATCGACCGTGATCGAGGACATCAACGACTTCATTGGTCCGAAGTGCGATGAGGTGAAGGGCGAATGGGCCAAGTAGACCAGCTCGGCCTGGCTCTACTCAGATGACTGCCTCCCCGCGCCTCCTCTGCCCGCTTTTCTAGTCGAGTGTGCGCAGCAGCTCGGCGAAAAGCCGACAGCGTGGCACCATGGACGAGACGAGCATGTGCTCCTCGAACGTGTGTGCGCTGGCGCCATCCACGCCAAGCCCGTCGAGCGTGGCGACGCCGAGCGCGCCGGTGAAATTGCCGTCGCTGCCGCCGCCGAACGAGCCGTGGTCGAGACGGAAACCGATGCTGGCGGCGATGTCGTGCGCCTTTTCATAGAGCGTCATGGTCTGGCGATGCGGCTGCCAGAGCGGGCGCACCGGGCCACGTTCGACCTTCACGGTGATGCCGTCGTTCTCGGACTCGAGCGCGGCCATGCGAGCGGCGACCTCGTCGAAGATTGCCTGGGTCGGCGCGACTGTCAGCACCTGCGCGCGGCAGCGGATCGGCATGACATTGACGAACGTGCCGCCCTCGATGGTGCCGACCGAGAAGGTCATGCCGCGCTCGAAGTCGGTCATGCTCTCGATACGCTCGATGAGGCCCGCCATGGCGCGGATGGCGCTGCGGCCCTGGCGGTTCGTGGCGCCGGCGTGCGCGGGGCGCCCCTCGACGTCGATCCAGAAGCGCTGGAAGGCAAAGCGTCCGGTGACGATCACGCCGTTCTTGCAGGGCTCCGTGACGAGGACGTACCGGTGGGCGCGCGCCTCCTGCTCGATGCGCTCGCGCGATGAGGGACTGCCGATCTCCTCGTCGGGGATCAGCATGTAGGTGACCGGAAGCTGCACGCCGCCGTTCTCGCGCGCGATCTTCAGCGCTTCGATCGCGATCGCGACGCCGCCCTTCATGTCGTAGATGCCGGGACCGAAGTAGCGGTCGCCATCCCGCCTGAGCGGCAGGCGGCCTGCGAGCGTGCCCACAGGGTGGATCGTGTCGAGGTGCGAGAGGATGAGAATGCCAGGACTGTTCGAGCCTTCGCGACCCGGAAAGCGCGCCAGCACGATATCGCCGAGACCGCCGGTGCCGGGCAGTCGCTCGATTGCGCCGCCGAGTTTTGCAAGGTCGGCGCTCACGAGATCCATCATCCGGTTCACGCCGGCGACGTGGTAGGTCGGGCTCTCCTCGCGCACCCAGGGCAGGAGGCGGTCGAGCATCGCATCGGCATTGAAGAGTTCTCTGGACAGCACGTTGTTCGTCTCCTGGTTCAGTGCAGGTCTGACGGAGTCTGGGGCTCGCCCTCTCGGAACCGCGCCGGGCGCGACGTCAGGTGCGGCCACATATTAGCGCAAGCTGCCCCGCTTGCGAGCAGATGCGGCATTGCGGCATGGGCGGCCGCGGACCAGCCATGCGGTCAAAACTTGGTGTGTGGATGTATCTTGGGCGTCCTCCGAGCTCCCCTTCCTGATGATCGGGCCCGTGTTTGCGACGACGCGCGACATGCTGCACAGTGCAAGCAAGAAGCGTTCAAGGAGCAATGCCACATGGCCATTCCATCAGGCCCGCTACCGCGCGGGGTCTTCACCATGCAGGCCCAGGAGCGGATTGTCTTCGGCGAGCCGGCGGGCGAAGCTCTGATGACGGAGATCGCGCAGCGCGGTGTCAGCCGCGTGTTCGTCACCTCGACACGCTCGCTGGCAAAGCTCGCGGACGGCCCTCTCCAGGCCATCGAGAAGGCGCTGGGCGCGCTGCATGTCGGCACGTTCAGTGCCATTGCCTCGCACAGCCCGCGCGAGGACGTCATTGCCGGCGCGGACGCCGTGCGTGCGGCCAGGGCCGACATGATCGTGGCCGTCGGCGGCGGGTCGGTCGTCGACGCGACCAAGGCCATGCTCATGTGCCTCTGGCACGATCTTTCCAGCCCCGCAGCGATGGAGCCCTATCGATCGGGCCGCGACGATGGGCGCATTCCGACGCCGATGGTGCCGCTGCCGGACCCGATCCGCATGATCGCCATCCCGACCACGCTCTCGGCGGCCGAGTTCACGCCCAACGCGGGCATCACGAACAGCGAGACACATTTCAAGCAGTCCTTCAGTCATCGCCTTCTGGTGCCGATGGTGGTGATCCTCGATCCGGTGATGACGCTTGCGACGCCCGAGTGGCTGCTCGTCTCGACCGGTATCCGCTCGGTCGATCACGCGGTCGAGTCGTACTGCTCGCCGACTGCCAACCCGGCAACCGAGCCGCTCTCGCTGCAGGGACTTCGGCTTCTCCACCGGTCATTGCCGGCGATCGTCGATCGCCCAGACGATCTGGCTGCGCGCCTCGACGGCCAGTTCGGCATGTGGCAGGCCATTTCGGCGTCGTTTGCGGGGGCGGGCAGCGGCGCGAGCCACGGCATCGGCTATGTGCTCGGCTCAGGCTATGGCGTGCCGCACGGGCACACGAGCTGCGTCATGCTGCCGGCCGTGCTCCGCTGGAATGCCTCCTTCAATGGCGATCGCCAGAAGGAGCTCAGTGCCGCCATGGGGGCGCCGGATCGTCCCGCCGGGGATCTCATAGCGGATCTCGTCCAGCGCATCGGCCAGCCCGGCAACCTGCGAGCGCTCGGCATCAAGCGCGAAGATCTGCCGACGATCGCGGAGCGGGCGATGACCTACGCGCCCGTGCGTCGCAAT
>CAUJKI010000160.1 GCA_963205015.1 Pseudomonadota bacterium | reverse complement strand
GGAGCTCGGCGCGCACTACCACGCGGGCGAGATCGCCAGTCTCCGCAGTCTCGAGCCCGACATCGTGATCGAATGCACCGGCGCCTCTGCGATAGTGCTCGACGTGCTCGGCGCAACGGCGCGCTCGGGCATCATCTGCCTGGCAGGGGTGTCGAGCGGCGCGCGGGAAATCCGCATGGACGTCGCGCGGCTGAACCAAACCATCGTGCTCGAGAACGACGTCGTCTTCGGCACCGTGAACGCGAACCGCCGCCACTACGAGGCCGCGGTCGAAGCGCTCGCCGCGGCGGATCCGGCCTGGCTCGCGCGCCTCGTCAGCCGGCGCGTGCCGCTCGCGCGCTGGCACGAGGCCTTCGAGCACCGGCCCGGGGACGTCAAGGTGATCGTGGACTTCGAGGCCGCCGCGTGAGCGGGCTCATCGAGGACTACGGTCTCATCGGCGACTGCGAGTCCGCCGCGCTCGTCTGCCGCGACGGCTCGATCGACTGGCTGTGCTGGCCGCGCTTCGATTCGGACGCCTGCTTCGCGGCGCTGCTCGGCGCGCCGGAACACGGCCGCTGGCTGCTCGGCCCGCAGGACGAGGCACCCCGCATCACGCGCCGCTACCGCGGCGAAACGCTGATCCTCGAGACGCGCTTCGAGACTGCCGAGGGCGTCGCGACGCTCGTCGATTTCATGCCGCCGCGCAGTGCGAGCGGCAACATCGTCCGGCTCATCGTCGGCGAGCGCGGCGCAGTGCCGATGCGCATGGAGCTCGTGGTCCGCTTCGGCTACGGCTCGGTGATCCCTTGGATGAGCCGGCTCGAGGACGGCGGGCTGCGCGCCGTCGCGGGGCCGGACATGGTCGTGCTGCGCACGCCCGTTGCGGTCCGCGGCAAGGACCTGACGACGGTCGCCGAGTTTTGCGTGCCCGCGGGCGAAACGGTTCCCTTCGTGCTGAGCCACGGCGCTTCGCATCTTGCGCCGCCCGCCGCGCTCAATCCGCGCCACGCGCTCAAGCACACGGAGCGCTGGTGGCAGGACTGGTGCGGACGATGCACCGTCGCGGGCGAGCATGCGAACGCCGTCATGCGCTCCCTGATCACGCTAAAGGCCCTCACCTACGCGCCGACCGGCGGCATCGTCGCCGCACCGACGAGCTCGCTTCCCGAGCAGATCGGCGGCGTGCGCAACTGGGACTACCGCTTCTGCTGGGTGCGCGATGCGACGCTCACGCTGCTCGCGCTGATGGGTGCCGGCTACTTCGAGGAAGCGCAGGCGTGGCGCGACTGGCTGCTGCGCGCGGTGGCGGGCAGTCCGGAGGACATGCAGATCATGTACGGTATCGCCGGCGAGCGGCGTCTGACGGAGTGGGAGCTCGGCTGGCTCCCGGGCTACGAAGGCTCGCGGCCACTGCGCATCGGCAATGCGGCCCACGGTCAGCTCCAGCTCGATGTCTACGGCGAGCTGATGGACGCGATGCATCACGCGCGTCGCGGCGGCCTCGCCGGCACCGAGTCGGGCTGGGCCTTCCAGCGCGAGCTGATGCGGCACCTCGAGACGATATGGGACAAACCCGACTCCGGCATCTGGGAAGCGCGCGGGCCGCCGCGGCACTATACGTATTCCAAAGTCATGGCCTGGGTCGCGCTCGACCGCGCGATCCGGGCGGCCCTGAACTACGGCCTCGACGGGCCCGTCGCAGACTGGCGTAAGCTCGCCGCGCGCATCCACGCCGACGTCTGCCGGCGCGGCGTGGATCCGGCGCGCAATTGCTTCGTCGGCGCCTATGACGCGCGCGAGCTGGACGCGAGCCTTCTGCTCATCCCGCAGCTCGGCTTCCTGCCGCCGACGGATCCGCGCGTGATCGCGACGGTGCGAGCGGTCGAGCAGGATCTCCTGCGCGACGGCTTCGTGCAACGTTACGACACGGCGCGCGCGGACGACGGCCTGCCGCCCGGCGAGGGCACCTTTCTCGCGTGCAGCTTCTGGCTCGCCGATGCCTATGTGCTGTGCGGGCGGCACGCGGAGGCGCACGCGCTGTTTCGTCGCTTGCTGGCACTGCGCAACGATCTCGGTCTGCTCGCCGAGGAATACGACGTCGCCGCGCGGCGCCAGGTCGGCAATTTTCCGCAGGCCTTCTCGCACGTCGCGCTCATCGACACCGCGCTCAATCTGACGCGCGCGGAGAAGCCGGCGGAGCAGCGCGCCGATCTGGCGCCATCGGAGCCCGCCAAGTCCCAGCGCGTCGGCGAGTCCGGGCAATAGAGGGCTCGCCGACGCTTTTCCGAATTTGCTTGTCTATTGCTGGAGGCTCACGCGCTGGTGCTTCTGCGTCGGCGTGGCAATAATGGTTCGGCGCACCGGCGCTGCCGGCCGGCATACGACGGGCGCAATGCGGCAGGTCCGCGGTCGAGGAGGTGGACATGCAGATCGGCATGGTGGGGCTGGGGCGCATGGGCGCGAACATGGCCCGGCGCCTGCTCGGCGCGGGACATGACTGCGTCGCCTTCGACATTCACCCGGAAGCGCTCCGGACGCTCGCGGCGGCCGGCGCTCGCGCGGCTGCTGCGCTCGACGATCTCGTCCTGCAGCTCGAGCCCCCGCGGATCGTCTGGCTGATGCTGCCGGCCGCAGCGGTCGACGCCACGATCGATGCGCTCGTACCGCAGCTACAGCCCGGCGACGTCGTCGTCGACGGCGGCAATTCGCACTATCGTGACGATCTGCGCCGCGCCGCTGCGCTGGCGCGGCGTCACTTGTACTACGTCGACGTGGGCACCAGCGGCGGCGTCTGGGGGCTGACGCACGGCTACTGCCTGATGATCGGCGGCGAATCCGCTCCGGTGCGGCGGCTCGAGCCGATCTTCACGGCGCTGGCGCCGTCGGCGGATGCCGCGCAGCTCACGCCGGGCCGCGAGCCGCGCGGCACCGGCGGCGAGCGCGGCTGGCTGCATTGCGGCCCGAGCGGCGCCGGCCATTTCGTGAAGATGGTCCACAACGGCATCGAATACGGGCTGATGGCCGCCTACGCCGAGGGCTTCGACATCCTGCGCCACGCGGGCGTCGGCGCGCAGGTGCAGATCGTCGATGCCGAAACCGCGCCGCTGGCGCAGCCCGAAGCGTATCGCTACGAATTCGATCTCTCCGAGATCGCCGAGCTGTGGCGCCGGGGCAGCGTGGTGCGCTCGTGGCTGCTCGATCTCGTCGCGCACGCGCTGTTGCGCGACCCCGCGCTGGAGGAGGTGCAAGGGGTGGTGGCCGATTCCGGCGAAGGGCGATGGACCTTGCAGGCCGCGATCGACATCGGCACGCCCGCGCCGGTGCTGGCCACCGCGCTTTTCGGGCGCTTCGCCTCGCGCGGGCACAGTGAATTCGCCAACCGCATCCTGTCGGCGATGCGCCGCGAGTTCGGCGGTCACGAGGAAGCTTGAGCGTGAGCACGCCGGCCAGCGATGCGCTGGTGCTGTTCGGCGCCACCGGCGACCTCGCCTATCGCAAGATCTACCCGGCGCTGCAGGCCTTGATCCGCCGCGGCAGCCTCGAGGTGCCGGTGATCGGCATCTCCCGTTCGGGCTGGACGCTGGAGCGCTTACGGCAGCGCGCCAGTGCCAGTCTGCAAGAGCACGGCGCCGGCAGCGACGCGGCCGCGGCGCGGCTGCTGGCCCTGCTGCGCTATGTCGACGGCGACTACCGCGACGCCGTGACTCACCAGCGCCTGCGAGCCGCGCTCGGCGATGCGCGGCGTCCGCTGTACTACCTGGCCGTGCCGCCGAGTCTGTTCTCGCCGGTGGTCAACGGCATCGGCGAGTCGGGCAGCGGCGACGGCGCGCGTGTGGTGGTGGAAAAACCCTTCGGCCGCGACCTTGCCTCGGCGCAGGCGCTAAACCAGACGCTGCATCGCCGCTTCACCGAATCCTCCGACTTTCGCAACGACCATTACCTGGGCAAGGAGGCGGTTCAGAATCTGCTGTATTTCCGCTTCGCCAACGCATTTCTCGAGCCGGTGTGGAACCGCAACTACGTGAGCAGCATCCAGATCACGATGGCCGAGGAAATCGGCATACAGGGACGCGGCCGCTTTTACGAAGAAGTGGGCGCGCTGCGCGACGTGGTGCAGAATCACATGCTGCAGGTGTTGGCGCATCTGGTGATGGAGCCGCCGGTGGGAGCGGACTCCGAAGCCCTGCGCGATGAGAAGGTCAAGGTGTTCAGGGGCATTCGCCCGCTCGCCGGCGAAGACTTGGTGTGCGGTCAGTACGAGGGCTATCGCGCGGAAGACGGCGTGGCCGCCGATTCGCAGGTCGAGACTTTCGTCGCGCTGAGGCTGCATCTCGATACCTGGCGCTGGGCCGGCGTGCCGATCTTGATTCGCGCCGGCAAGCGCCTGGCGACGACGGCGACCGAAGTCCTGGTGCGATTGCAGTGTCCGCCGCAACAGGTGTTCGGCAAGGCGGCTGCCGCCAACTACTTCCGCTTCCGGCTCGGCCCCGACCGCGTCGCCATTGCCATCGGTGCCTCCACCAAGCACGCCGGAACCGGCATGGACGGCGAGTCGGTCGAGCTGTACGTGTGCAACGCGCGCGGTGCGGAGATGAGCGCGTACGAGCGGCTGATCGGCGATGCCCTCAAGGGCGACCCCAGCCTGTTCGCGCGCGAGGACGGCGTCGAGGCCGCCTGGCGCATCGTCGATCCGGTGCTGAACCTGCCGCTCGCGATACATCCGTATCACCCGGGCAGTTGGGGGCCGCAGAAGGCCGAGGCGCTGGCCGAACCCTACGGCGGCTGGCATTGCCCGCTCGAGGCCTGAGGTGCGCGTCGAGACAGTGCCCGATGCACGGCAGGGCCTTCCTCGGCGGCTTTCGCGTGTGGGAGGAGCAGCGCAAGCGATCGCCGGATCGCGCGGTGTGTGCGGCACGGCGAATCGTGTAATGGTCTCTATGTGCAGTATCTCCGGCAGGCTGGCGGAGCGGACTCCGTAGCGCTCAGTGAGCAGAGGCGACGATCATCGCGAAGCGCGATGAGCAGCTCTTAGACGAAGACCTTCAGAAAACCGCCGAACCCCTTGTGATCGCATTCGATACATGTGTCGGCGATCCGCCGTGCTGAGTCGGAATCAGACCATTGGTCTATCGAGCCCAGCATCGTCCGAAACCCAGGTTCCGAGGTTTGTCACATGGACGTCGACTTCTACGTCGTCATCGATTTCGGGAGTTCGGCGGTAGGCGCCACCCGACACGAGGACGGTATCGAATGTGCCGTCGCGCATACCGCCAACTTTTTCTGCTGGCCGGCGATAGTCATCAATAGCTATCGTGACATATATGATTTTAAATCAATATCTTACTGCTGTTTTTCGATAGCTGGCGATAGTCCTCGAAGGTCGTAAATTCAACAGAGGCCAAATTAAAGTCGTCGCAGCCTGATCCGCCAAGCGCTACTGCCACTCGTACCCTAAGACAAGCATAAAATCCTCGATCTCCATCACTTTCCTTACAGGATCTTCGATCAAGTTACCGCCGCCTGGACGGGTGACCTTGAGTTTCCACACCGTTGACGGGTCAGTCGGCACGATCTCGACCGAGGCGGTCGTGATGTCCTTTTGGCCGAAGTGCAAGCTTCCGTACGTGTTGCTCTTCTTCTCGAGCACCATGGTGTTGGAATCGGCCGGGGGCGGCACCGCAAGTGGCGGCGTCAGCGTCACGTCGTAGCTCCCGGGATCCGTGCAACGGGCGAGCAAGACGATGGTATTGATCTTCAGCGTCTTTTTATGATCCCGCTGCGGGAATAGCGCTGTCGACATCTCAAACTCAAACACATTCCCGGTGGCCGGATCGACCGGCTGCAGGAACCTGCTCCAGGCTGTCCCGAAATCACGCCGCAAGTTCAGCGCCAGCCAAGAGCGCGTCGTGCCATCCTCGCTGAAGTAATTGCGGAGGTGAGCAATTGCGCCGTTCCTGAACCCGCCGGCATCCTCCCTCGCGGTGTACTTGATGTGCAACACGGCATCCGCGATCGTACCGTAGTCGAACTGCCGCAGCGGACCGCCGAAATCCGGGTTGGCCGGATCGGGGTTGTTCGAGGGCAAGTCAGTGAGCAACTCGAGCGACCACTCGCTGATCGTGCCGGCGCCTTCGAACGGCAGATAGCGCTCGTCTCGGAAGGTAAGTTCGAAGACGCCGCTGTCATTCTGGGCGCCGCTCACGGCGATGGCTCTGACTGGAGTATTGGTTTCAACGAAGCGTGCGTCCTCGGCCGGCAGCCCAGCATCGTCGGTGTTTCGTGGGTAGCCGTTGTCGCCGTTGGCCGTGCTCGCGCGAATACTGTTCTTGAGAAGCCTGAGGGCGCAAGAAACCGTTGCGTACGGCCCCACCACGCAGGGCAGCGTAAGGCTCACCGACTTGATGCGGCGGAAGTAGTGACCAGGGTAGTCAAGGTCGAACAACTCCTCCGGCAAACGGAAGAAGCAGCGACCCGTCTCCCGAAGCTCCACCAGCGCCAACGGATCGAGCAGGCCGAGCGAAATATGCTTGGTCAGCTCGAACTCGCGGCGATTCTGCTCCAGATACGCGGACTCCAACCGCCGTAAGTCGTACTGCAACTTCTCGCCCGAGAGCAGGCCCTTCTTTAGGCTATCCCAGTAACCAAAGGTGATGAAACTGCTGTCGTTGAGGCCAAGTTCGAACCGGAAGCAGCGTTCCGCCCGTTTGGCCAGATCGTAGGCCAGCTTGTAGCTCTGGAAGAACACTGAGGAGATCTCGCCAACTTGCCACTGGTAAAGCTCCTCGTTTGTGTACTTCGACCGCAGAAACGCGTCCACCGCCTTGGCGTTGTCGATCTGGCCGACGTGATTCTCGAGCTCCCTTTCGGCGATGGCGATCCGCACCTCCGCGGCTGCAATGGCCCGTTCGATCTGCTGAATTTCCTTCGCGGCCAGGTCCCGTTGGAGATCCCAGTCATCCTTGCGCCGCTGATAGGAGGCCATGGTGCTGGACAGCACCGCACCTTTGTCCAGCGCACGAGCAATGGATTCCAGGGTCTTGACGAGGTCCTCTGCAGAATCGCCAAAGGACTTCCCTCCTGTTTCGGCAGTCGCGTGGGGCGAGCCGCCAAATCCGGAGGCGCCCAGAAGGAAGTTCGGAATCAGCTTCAGGCCACCGGCGAGTGTGTACCCGATCGCGATGCCCGCCTCGATCGCCGTGGAGGCAGAGTTAAGGCCGATGGCCACGGACTCCGCCGCGTTCATGAACTCCCGGCTCTCGTAGTACTTCCGCTTGATCTCTGCAAGCTCTTGGCTCTTCTTGAGTCCCGCGAGGTTTTCCTTGGCTTCCATGATCTGGTGCTCACGAACCGCTTGCACGGCTTCCAGGACACGGATCTCCTGGCCCTGACGCAGCAGGCCTAACGCTTCGGCGTCTCTCTTCTCGAGTACACCCAGCAGCGCCGCTCCTAGCGCCTTCGTGTCGTTGCATACTTCGTTCGCCTTCTGCAGCAGTACGTTGAACCGGTAGAGCGGCAGCGGC
>CAUJKI010000159.1 GCA_963205015.1 Pseudomonadota bacterium | reverse complement strand
CGGCAAGTGGTGCCGCCCCTAACCCTCTCCCGCAGGCAGGGAAAGGGAGAAGCGCTACACTTCCATCACGTCGAGCACGCCTGGGATGGTCAGCAGCTCGCCCTGTTGGCGCGGGCCGATATCGAAGCGGCCGGGCAGCTTGAATTCGATCTCGCGCGGCGCGGTGCGACGGCCGGGTACGCTCTCGACCTCCATGGCGAGACGCACCTCGCCACCCTTGCCGTTCGTCGGCGGCGCCTTCGCGAGCAGCGCGCGCAGCTCGGCCATGGCGCCGCCCTTGTTGGCCTGCACCGTGCGGCGGTCGAGCACGATCTTCAAGGACTGCTGAACATTGGCGGCCGCAGCTTCAAGCGGCTCGAGGTTCTGGACGCGCAGCTTTACCGTCTCACCCTCTCGCTCTGCCTCGACCGACATCAGCACGGCCGTGCCCGCAACGAGGATCTCGCGGCAGCGCGCGAGCGTATCCGAGAAGATCACCGCTTCGAACTGACCGCTCGCATCCGAAAACATGGCAAAGGCGAACTTGTTGCCCTTGGCCGAACGCCGCTCGCGCGCGGAGATGACGATGCCGGCGAGGCGGCCGGCGGCGAGGCCGATGTGCTGCTCGAAGTCCGTGAAGCGCTTGACGCCGAGCTTGCCGAGGACGCGCCCGTAAGCATCGAGCGGATGGCCTGAGAGATAGAAGCCGACAGCGCCGAACTCGTGCTGCAGGCGCTCGATGGGCGTCCAGGATTTGGCCGTCCGGAAGTTCAGCACCACGGGCGTCGCTTCGTTCTGCATGCCGCCGAGAAGGCTGCCTTGTCCGAACTGCTCGTCGTCGGCCCTGCTGCCAGCCTCCCTGAGTATCTGCTCGACGTTGGCGTGGACGAGGGCCCGATTGCGATCGAACGTGTCGAAGGCGCCACCTGCAGCCAGTGTCTCGAGCCCTCTCTTGTTGAGGGCTTTGGGGTTCAGGCGTGCCGCGAAGTCGGCGAGCGATGTGAAGGGGCCTTTTGATTTCCGGCTCTCGACGATGGTCTCGACGGCGCCGCGACCGATGTTCTTGAGCCCGGCAAGCGCGTAGCGGATCGCGCCGCACGGGCCATCCGCATTCGACGGGAATCCCCTCTCCCCGCCTGCGGGGAGAGGGTCAGGGTGAGGGGCGGCAATAGATGCCGCGGTTTGCGGCCGCCTCTCATCCCGACCTTCTCCCCGCAGGCGGGGAGAAGGGGAAGAAAGCTCCACCGTGAACTCCACGTCCGAGCCATTCACACAAGGAGGCAGGACCGCGATGCCGGCCTTGCGCGCTTCGCCGACGAACATGGCGAGCTTGTCGGTGTTGGCCATGTCGAGCGTCATCGAGGCGGCGAGGAACTCCGCGCGGAAGTTCGCCTTGAGATAAGCCGTGTGATAGCTGACGAGGGCGTAGGCTGCCGCGTGACTCTTGTTGAAGCCGTAGCCTGCGAACTTGTCGACCAGCTCGAAAATGTAGACGGCGTCCTTCTCCTTCACGCCCTTAGACTTGGCGCCTTCGACGAAACGCGCCTGCTGGCGCGCCATCTCAGCCTTGTCCTTCTTGCCCATGGCGCGGCGAAGGAGGTCGGCCTGACCGAGCGAGTAGCCGCCCATGATCTGCGCGATCTGGATGACCTGCTCCTGGTAGATGATGACGCCGTAGGTCTCCTTGAGGATGCCTTCGAGCATCGGATGGAGATAGTCGACGGGCTCATCACCGTGCTTGCGGTTGATGTATGTCGGGATGTTGTCCATCGGGCCGGGGCGATAGAGCGCCACCATGGCGATGATGTCTTCGAGGCGGTCGGGCTTGAGGCGCTTCAGGCTTTCGCGCATCCCCGTGCTTTCGAGCTGGAACACGCCGGCCGTATCGGCCTTCGCCAGAAGCTCGTAGGCTTTCGTATCCGTGACCGGCAACGTAGCGAGATCGATCTTGACGCGGTGCCCGCGCTCGATCAGCTCCAGTGCTTTCTGCAGAACGGTCAGCGTCTTGAGCCCGAGGAAGTCGAACTTCACGAGCCCTGCGGCCTCGACGTACTTCCAGTTGAACTGCGTGACCGGCATGTTCGAGCGCGGATCGCGGTACACCGGCACGAGCTCGTCGAGCGGGCGATCGCCGATCACCATGCCGGCGGCGTGGGTAGAGGCGTGGCGATAGAGGCCTTCGAGCTTCTGCGCGATCTCGAGCAGGCGCGCGACCACGGGTTCGTTGTCGCGCTCTTCCTGCAGCTTGGGCTCGCCGGCGATGGCGTCCGGCAACGAGACCGGGTTCGCCGGATTGTTCGGCACGAGCTTGCAGAGCCGGTCCACCTGCCCGTACGGCATCTGCAGCACGCGGCCGACGTCGCGCAGAACGGCGCGCGCCTGCAGTTTTCCGTGCGTGATGATCTGCGCCACGCGATCGTGACCGTACTTGTCCTGTACGTAGCGGATGACCTCGTCGCGCCGGTCCTGGCAGAAGTCGATGTCGAAGTCCGGCATCGACACACGTTCTGGATTGAGAAAGCGCTCGAAGAGCAGGCCGAAGCGGAGGGGATCGAGATCGGTGATGGTGAGCGCCCAGGCGACGAGCGAGCCCGCGCCCGAGCCGCGGCCCGGCCCGACGGGAATGCCGTTCGCCTTGGACCATTTGATGAAATCCGCGACGATGAGGAAGTAGCCCGGAAACTTCATTCCCTTGATGATGCCGATCTCGTACTGGAGGCGCTTTTCATAGTCCT
Organism: Pseudomonadota bacterium; assembly: GCA_963205015.1. Classification (GTDB taxonomy): domain Bacteria; phylum Pseudomonadota; class Alphaproteobacteria; order Rhizobiales; family Hyphomicrobiaceae. Next base: position 3,581 of record CAUJKI010000159.1, on the reverse strand, counting down.
CCCTCGTGAAGCCCGGCGTGAGTGGGTTGACCTCGAGCCGTTTGACGAGCCCCTCCTCGGCCTGGCGTGCGAACTCGGCAGCCTCGGCTTCCGCGCGTTCTTCGGGCGTCGCATCGGCCTTGGTCTGCACGAAATTCGGCAGAATGGGCTTGCGGCCATGCGGACGATACGAACAGCGCCGCGCAATCTCGACCGTATGCGCAAGAGCTTCGGGAAGATCGGCGAAGACCTTCGCCATGTCTTCCGCGCTCTTGAACGAATGCTCGGGCGTCAGGCGGCGACGGTCGTCCTCATTGAGGTAGCGGCCCTCGGCAATGCAGAGCAGCGCGTCGTGTGCCTCGAAATCCTCGGGTTCGGCGAAGTAGCACTCGTTGGTCGCGACGAGTGGCAGGTCCTCGCTGTAGGCGAGGTCGATGAGCTGCGGCTCGACGACCTTCTCCTGCGCCGTGCCGTGGCGCTGGATCTCGACATAGAGACGGCCGCCGAAGATACCTTTGAGTGTCCTCACGCGCGAAGCAGCTATGGCGCCGTGGTTATCGGCGATCGGCTTGTCGATCGGGCCGTCGGGGCCGCCGGTGAGGGCGATCAGGCCCTCCGCGTGCGCAGCGATGGTGCTGATCTTGACGTGCGGCGCCTCGTTGTCGCTCGTGCCCATGTAGGCGCGGCTCGCGATCTTCATGAGATTGCCGTAGCCGATCTCGCTCATGGCAAGGAGCGCGACCAGGCCGTCGCGATGCGGTGGCGGCAGCGCCGGCAGGCCTGCGATACCCGGCCCCGAGCGGTTCGTCTCCTCGAAGTCGACGGCGAGGCTGATGCCGACGATCGGTTGGATGCCCGTCGCGGCGAGCTTGTCGGAGAATTCGAGCGCCCCGAAGAGGTTGTTCGTGTCGGTAAGCGCGATCGCGGGAAAGCCGAGCTTCGCCACGCGCTTTGCGAGTGCGCTGATAGGGAGCGCGCCTTCAAGCAGCGAGTAGGCCGAATGCACCTTGAGGTGCACGAACAACGGCGCGCCAGGCGCCGGAGCAGAGGGAATCGCTTGGGTCATGGCGCAAAGGTAGCCCATGGCACGGCCGTGACCAACGCGGTGCAATGAAACACAGAAGAGCAGTGGAGAAGCTGGAAAACGACCTGCAACCCATAGAAGGGGCCGGCAATGCCAGCCCCTCGGTCGATGATTCGCTGGATTATCTTTAGGCGCGAGGCGTTGCTGGAGCGCCAGCGACGGTCGCGTTGTTTTCCGCCGACGGCGAGACGAGGCCGTCGACATCTGAGCCGACCTCGCGCGCCCAGGGAATGAGGCGCTCGAGCACGATCAGGAAAACGACGAGTGTGGCGGCGAGGGCCAGTGCGACTGTCCAGAAGGGCAGGCCGAGGAGCTGGTCGAACGAGACCTTGTCCCCCTTCTCCGGCAGAAGCGCAATGATCGGCTCGTGGAAGTAGCCATAGGCCATGGCCCCCGCGATGCCGCCGAGAACGATGAACCAGGCATCCTTGTAGCCGGCGCCGAGCTGGGCCATGGACGTTCCTGGGCAAGCGCCCGCGAGGGCGATGCCGGCGCCGAGAATGAGCCCGCCGACGATGTCGGCGCGCAGCAGCAGCGGCTTCAACTGGAGAGGCACGCCGAAGATACCGTTCAGCACGGCGAGCACGATGAGCCCGGTGATGACGGCTGCGAGGAAGACCTTGAGCATGATGAAGCTCCTGAGCTGCATCTGCCCGACGATGACGCCCGGTTCGAAGACGCGGGACTTTTCGAGTGCGAAGCCGAAGGCGATGCCGGTTGCGAGACCGATCAGGACGGCCGTGAGAATGGACATGGGATGTCTCCCTTGAGTGAGATCAGGCGCGCTTCATGAGCATGGCGGTCAGGATGCCGCCGGCGAACATGGCCGCGACGGCGAGCGTCGAGCCGGCGGAGAGCTGGGCCATGCCGGAGATGCCGTGGCCGCTCGTGCAGCCGCCGGCAATGCGGGCACCGAACAGCATGATGAAGCCGGCCGAGAAGGCGATGGGCGCGCGTGCGCCGAGCGTGCGGACGCCCATGGCGCGTTCCCAGACGGGAGAGATGGTCTGCCGGCGTGCACCGGAAAGGCGCATGGAGATGAAGGCGCCGACCGCAATGCCGATGACGACGGCGACCTGCCACCAGTTCTTGGCGCCGTACATGTGGCTGGCGAAGTACTTGATGTTTGCCGCCGCAGGATCGACGAATGCCGCGATATGGGCGCCCACCGTCACGAAGGAGGACGAGGCGCCGAGCGCGGTGTTCATGAGCAGGAAGGTCGGAATCTGAAGCAGTCCGATGATGACGCCGGCTAGATAGGGCGACCACGCTTTGCGATGCATGAGGCACATGCCGAGCTCTCCTGTGAAAGGATGCGGATAAGCTCTTATATTCCAATATGCGAATGTAATGATTTGATGCGGATCAAGGGCCGTGGGAGAGGGGGTGTGGGGCGGCGACGGGCTACCGCAAGGGTGACGGGAGCAAGGAATGGACGGCATCAAGGCGCTGACGTTCGATACCGGTGGTACGGTCCTCGACTGGCATGGCGGGCTCTCGCGAAAGCTCGCCGAGGTTGCGGGACGGCGGGGCCTCGAAGCTGACTGGGCCGCGGCGACCAACGAGTACAGGCGCCGCTCGCTTGGCGCGATCGTCAATCAGCTCGGCCCGCGCTTCAATTTCGATGACGTTCATCGCGATCAGCTCGACCGTGTGGTGGCGGATTTCGGCCTCGACGCGCTGACGAAGCAAGACCGCGACGAGATCTGGCGGGCGTGGTTCGCGCTCGATGCCTGGCCCGACTTTGTGCCGGGGCTCGATCGCCTGCGTGCGAATTACCCGTGCGTGTCGTTCACACTGCTCACGCCGCGTCTCGTCATCGACGTCTCGCGGCGCAATGGCATCACATGGGACTGCATCATCAGTTGCGAGATGCTTGGCGTCTATAAGGTGCGCCCCGAGGCCTATCAGGGAACGGCGAAGCTGCTGCAGCTCGAGCCGGCGGAGATCCTGATGGTCGCCTGCCACAACTTCGATCTCGATGCCGCGCGCAAGGAAGGTTTCAAGACGTGCTTCGTGCGCCGCCCGCTGGAGTGGGGCGCGGCCGGTCCGCCCGATCCGACGCCGAATCCCGCGTGCGATCTCGTCGTCGATGGCTTCGAGGAGCTTGCGGCGCGCATGGGGTGCTGACGCACGGTGCAAAGATTCACGGCGCGCAAAAGAAAAAGCCCCGGCGTGGCATGCCGGGGCTTTACGATCTCGCTGGCGCTCAGGGGGAGAGGGGGAATAGCCGAACGAGATATTCAGTAATCCCCTTGTAAAATTATCCACGACCTTCGTCCATTAGCAGACTAAGGCGGAAATGAGTTATCCACAGAATCCAGGTCTGCCTGGGCACGAAGATGTTGCGTCAACAGGCCGGTCCGTATAGCTCGCGGCGCGGCTTGCGATCGAATCTCCTTTTCAGTTCATAAGCTTCCGCAATGGCAGGCTTTTGCCGCCGGGCACCAACCAAACTCAGCACGACTCGTTGGCGCGTACGGCGAGGCGCGCTCTGAGCGCGGCGGTGTCGGCAGCG
>CAUJKI010000158.1 GCA_963205015.1 Pseudomonadota bacterium | reverse complement strand
GCTCCCGGCACCGCGAGCAGCGCCGCGCTGATGAGCCCGCCGGTCGAGGACTCTGCGATCGCGATCGTTTCCTTGCGCGCTTTCAGGACTTCCGCGATCTCGGCGGCGAGGGGGAGCAGCGATTGCATTGGTGTTTCCTTTCGTCGTGTCGCGAGCGCCATCTTTCCCCTTCTCCCCATTGTCTTCAATGGGGAGAGGGCCGGGGTGAGGGGCGGCCGCCTGTGCTGACGTCGGCGTTTGTCGCCGCCCCTCACCCTAGCCCTCTCCCCGCAAGAGCGGGGAGAGGGGATTCTGCTGCCCTCGCTCGCGCCGGAGGCGCGACTACGCCCGAAGCCACGCGCCGATGTCAGCAAGCGCGCGTTCCGACATGAGGCGCTTCCGCGCGGCGCCGCGTTCTTTACCCTTGATGCGTTTGCCCTCGGCGTCTGTGCGTGGTTCCTCCATGAGCGGGAAGAGGCCGAAGTTGATGTTCATGGGTTGGAAGGACCGCGGGCCTTCGCCGTGTGCTTCGACGTGGCCGCCGGTGATGTGCGCGACAAGCGCGCCCAGCGCGGTGGTCGGCGGAGGCGGCGCTAGCGACTGGCCAAGGCGCTCGGCGGCGGCAAAGCGCCCCGCGAGCAGCCCGATGGCGGCGCTCTCTACATAACCCTCGACGCCGGTGATCTGACCGGCAAATCGCAGGCGCGACATGGCCTTCAGGCGTAGCTGGCCATCGAGGAGGCGCGGGCTGTTGAGGAAGGTATTGCGATGAAGCCCGCCGAGGCGCGCGAACTCGGCGTTCTGGAGGCCGGGAATCGTGCGGAAGATACGCGTCTGCTCGGCGTGGCGCAGCTTTGTCTGAAAGCCGACCATGTTCCAGAGCGTGCCGAGAGCGTTGTCCTGGCGAAGCTGGACGACGGCATGGGGCCAGCGGCCGGTGCGTGGGTCGTCGAGGCCGACGGGCTTCATGGGGCCGAAGCGGAGAGTTTCGCGGCCGCGCTCGGCCATGACCTCGATGGGCAGGCAGCCGTCGAAGTAGGGCGTGCTTGCCTCCCATTCGCGGAAGGAGGTCTTCTCGCCCGCGAGCAGCGCATCGACGAAGGCCTCATATTCGCCCTTGGAGAGGGGACAGTTGATGTAGTCGGCGCCGGTGCCGCCGGGGCCGGCCTTGTTGTAGCGCGACTGACGCCAGGCGATGGTCTCGTCGATGCTGTGTGAATGCACGATCGGTGCGATGGCATCGAAGAAGGCGAGTTCGCCTTCGCCGGTCAGGCCGGCGATGGCGGCGCTAAGAGCCGGCGATGTGAGCGGCCCCGTGGCGACGATGACGCTCTCCCAGTCGGCGGGTGGAAGGCCGGCCACTTCTTCGCGGGCGATTGTCACCAGCGGATGGGCTTCGAGCTGTGCCGTGACCTCGCCGGAGAAGCCGTCGCGGTCGACGGCGAGTGCGCCACCGGCCGGCAGCTTGTGGTTGTCGCTGGCCGCCATGATGAGCGAACCGGCGCGGCGCATTTCCTCGTGCAGGAGGCCGACGGCGTTGTTGGCCCAGTCGTCGGAGCGGAAGGAGTTCGAGCACACGAGCTCGGCGAGGCCCTGGGTCTGATGAGCTTCGGTCATGCGTACTGGACGCATTTCATGAACGACGACCGGAAGGCCGGCCGCGGCGATCTGCCAGGCCGCCTCGGACCCGGCGAGTCCCCCGCCGATCACATGCAATGGTCTTTCTTTGGTCATCGTCTTGTTTTCTGTGGACAAAGTGTTCAGCGCAGGGACATTGGCATTTGGCGGCGAATCATCGCTTGCTGGTGCTGCGATGGGGGCGGCGGGGGCTCGGCGAAAAGCATGCGCGTTACGGCTTTGATTGGATTGCTACTCGGCGCACTGCTGACAGGCTGCACCCATGAGCGCGAAGGGCCTGTCGCGCTCCATTACGCCGAGTTCAAGACCCAGGCGCCCAGCGGAAACATTGTCTACGTCTGTCATGCCTACGGCTGCAAGCAGCAGACGCGTTTCCGGTTCACCGAGGCCGATATTGCCGCGGTCCGCGATGTCATGAAGAAGGCGCGCAACAGCGATGACGCCAAGGGCGAGCGCCGTGCAGTCGCCTACGCCATTGCCTGGATCGAGACGCGCGTCGGCAAGGAGATCGGGACCGACAAGGACCGCCCCGGCATGGATTTCGCGGCCTCGGGAGACCCGACGCAGCAGGACTGCGTAGACGAGGCAACAAACACGACAAGCTATCTCAAGTTCCTCGACCACAACGGCCTTCTGAAGCACCACACGGTCGCGCGGCCGTTCTCGAAGGAGAACCTGCTGCGCGGTGTCGCGGGCTGGACACACTGGACGGCGGTGCTCGTCGACAAGGGCAACGGCCAGCGCTGGGCGGTCGACAGCTGGATCTACGCGAACGGCGAGAACCCGGCGATCGTCGAGGCCGAGAAGTGGTACATCGACTCGCTCAACAACCTCCCGATCGCGATGCGGTGAGGGGCGCGCTTCCCGGAATTCATTTTGCAGAATTATGGGCTTCCATGTCGCCAGGGATGCGCGTGCTGGCCCAAACGGCTTTGGATGCCGCAAACGGCGCGCCGAGGTCGCCACGTGGCAACGCTTACAGCGTGTTCTTGTAAATCCGGCCGTCCTTCATGATGATCAGGAAATTCCTGGCCGGATCCGCAATGAGCGCGATGTTCTCCAGCGGATTGCCATCGACCAGCAGCAGGTCGGCGAACGCCCCTTCCTCGACGATACCGAGCTTGCCGGGATAGGGATTGCGGAGGCCTGACAGGGCCAGCAGCTCGCTATTCGTCGATGTCGCCATGATGAGCGCTTCGGCAGGGGTGTACCAGCGAGTCAGATCGACGAGCAGGCTGCCTTGCCGTGCGGCAAGAGCCGGCGAGAACAGAACGTCGGTGCCGAATGCGGTCTTGAGTTTGTACTTCCTGGCGAGCGTGTAGACCCTGTCCGTGCCACTGACGACCTGTTGCTTGCGGGCCTGGTTCGCCGGACCCAGTCCGGCTGTGCCTCCGACATCAAGGAAGGGCTGGGTGCTCAGCCAGATTCCTTTCTCGGCCATGAGCTGCGCAGTGGCTTCGTCCATGAGATGTCCGTGCTCGATGCACTTGACTCCGGCGGCGATCGATCGCCGGATCGCCGCCGGCGTGTAGGCGTGCGTGCAAACATAAGTGCCCCAGTTCTCGGCGGCCTCGACTGCGGCGTGCAGCTCGGCCTCGTTGAAGGTGGACACATCCAGGGGACTGAAGGGGGAGGCCACGCCCCCGCCCGCCGTGAGCTTGATCTGCGAGGCGCCCTGCATGAGCTGCTCGCGCACCCGGAGGCGAACTTCATCCGGGCTGTCGGCGATCATGCTGCCGCCAAGTTGCTCGACGCGACTGAGCGTGCCGATGGTCCGCGGCAGCTCTGAGAGCTGACGGAAGTCGCCGTGGCCGCTGGTGACTGTGATGACGGCGCCGGACGGAAATATGCGCGGCCCCGGCACCACGCCCTCATCGATGACGCGCTTCAACGAGAAGACAGGCCCGCCGAGGTCGCGGACGGTGGTGAAGCCACGCATGAGCGTAGCTGTCGCTTCGGCGCTGGCCAGGAGATTGGAATAGCCTGCGTCGCTCGACAGCAGCGCCACAGGTGTGAGCCGTATCAGCATGGCGTGCCAGTGCATATCAATGAGGCCGGGCATGAGCACCCGCCCACCGCCCGCGATGAGGTTTGCGCCTTCCGTTGCGGCAATCGGGCTCGCCGATATGCGTTCGATGATGTTGCCCCTGACCAGGACATTGGAGGGCGCCGAGAGCGCGGCGCTCCTGCCGTCGAAGATACGGACGTTCTGGAAGATGGTGACGGTGGCGGGCACCGACGCCTGCTGCGCGAGAGCAGGAGCGGCGAGCAGCCCCAGTAGCGATGCCATCATGCGGATGCTGAAACGCGTCATCGGGAGCCTCCGGTTTGGGGCTCCCCCGGCCCTGTGCTCCGGGTAAGTAAGTCGTGCCGCACGCGGTACGCCTATTCGGGTAACTGAGTATGTTCCCTTAGGACCAACCCCCGTTAGCCGGGAAAGAAGCAGAGCAAATATTCAGAATATTGAATATTCACCCTACCTCCCACTATGATCGTGCCCAGGTACGAGCCGGCGGGCACGGTTATCGGCACGCGGCGAAGGGAGAGAACCATGCCCGTATTCCGCACGATCGATACAGGCTTGCGCAATGGCCGCGCCCAGATCGCCTTCGATGAGGCCCTTATCGAGCTGCACAAAGCCGGTCGGACCCCGGACACAGTGCGCTTCCTGCGCTTTCCGCCGACGGCGCTGATCGGCCGTCACCAGGCTATGAGCCACGAGGTAAAGGTCGCGCACTGCCGCGCGAACGGGATCGGGCTTGTGCGGCGGATCACGGGCGGCGGCGCCATCTACTTCGACGACGGGCAGATCGGCTGGGAACTGGTGCTGTCGAGAAAGCGCCTCCCCATGCCCTCGCTCGGTGATTACACGCGCGCGATCTGTGAGGCCGTGGCGCATGGGCTCTCCCGGACCTTCGGCATCGCGGCGCGCTTCCGGCCGCGCAACGACATCGAGGTCGGCGGACAGAAGCTCTGCGGTACCGGCGGCTTCTTCGATGGCGATACGCTCTTCTACCAGGGCACGGTGCTGATCGATGTCGATCCGGCGCGCATGATGGCGTGCCTCAACGTTCCGGCGGCCAAGCTGCAGAAGCGCGATCTCGACAAGGCCGAGCAGCGCGTGACGACGCTGAAGACACTGCTCGGTGGCGCGGCGCCGGAGATAGCCAAGGTGCAGGAAGCGGTGCTGCTCGGCCTTACAGAGAAGCTCGGGCTCGAGCTTCATCCGGGCGCACCGGACGAGGCTGAGGAGGCGCTTGCGAAGCGCATTCACGACGAGACGATCGGGACGGACGACTTTGTTTTCGAGATCGACGATCCGCGCGGCGCGGAGGTGAGCGAAGCCTCGCTCACGGGCGCGGGTGGCACGGTCTCGGCGTATGTGCGGCTCGAGGGCGCGGGGGCTGCGCGGCGCGTGCGCGAGGTGCTGCTGACGGGTGACTTCTTCGTGACGCCGCCGCGGATGGTGCTCGATCTCGAAGCTTCGCTGCGCGGCGTACCGGTCGCGGAGGTCGGCGCGGCGGTGGACCGCTACTTCGCGGCGTCGCGGCCGGACCTGCTGACGATCGCGCCGGCGGACTTCAGAAAGGTTATCGAAGAGGCCGTAGCCGCGGGCGGCGCAGGTTAGCGCTCAACGGCGCGCCGTGCTGGAAACATCCGCGGTGCGGCGGCGGCGATCACTCACGCGCGGCGGGCGCGTGCGCTCGAAGGCCTCGACCTGTGCACGCGTGAGCCGGTAGTGCCCCGTGATGCGGTCGACGAAAAGCGCGTCCTCGATCTGCGGTCCCCAGCCGCGGTTGTGGACGATCAGCGGCCGGCCCGACGGCGCGATCTCGTTGCTCACGATGGCAATATGGTACTGTGAGATGCGCCCTTCGGGGCGGTGATAGGTGACGATGTCGCCCGGTCGGTAGTCTTCCGCGAAGTCGGAGATGGCGAGGCTCGTGCCGTGCCGCGCGAGGAAACGGCGCACGACTTCGACGCGGCGGTGGTCGATGCTCGGATCGCCGCGGCCAAGGCGCGACGTGTGGATGAGTGCCTGCAGATCGATGCCGAGCGCGCGGTAGGCGCGGATGACGACGTCCGTACAAACCCCATAGAGCGGATGCGTGTCGCCGCCGGGATAGGACATGTGCACGTAGCGCGCATTGTAGATGACGAAGCTTTCGGTCTGCGCGCGGGCTGCGGCAGCGATGGCGCGAGCGAAATCGGCGGGCGGGATAGTGTGCGCTGCCTGATGATGCTCATCCGGCACGCACATGGCAGGAGTAAGCGTGGCGGTCGCCGGTGGTGCTGCTTGTGCGTGGTTGGTTGGCTCCGGGAAGAGCGGCATGGCTTCGCGGGCGAGATCGCTGTGCCAGGGCGCCGGCGTCGGCTCGGCCGATGCGATGGCACGGGCATTCGTCGGCTCGGGGAAGAGTGGCATGGCCTCGAGCGCGAGCTTGCCGTGCCACTCCGGAAGCCGCGGCTTGGCGGGTGCTTGCGTCAGGTGTTGCGCCGGCTCCGGGAAAGCGGGCATGGCCTCGCGGGAGAGATCGCCGTGCCATGCGGTGGGCGGTGCGATGTCGGGCGATGGCGCGGTCCTATGGCCCTCGATGAGGGCCATAAGCGCCAGGGGTGCCGCGAGTATCGCAAGGGCCGGCCAGTCGATGCGCTCACGCATCCAGGCAGTCGGCGCACGACGTCGAGGTGGCGTTTGCGGCGAGACGGCGGGCACGGTCCTGGCGCGCACGCCGGCGGCGGCTGACGCAGCCGCGCGGCCCTTCTTACGCCGGCCGTCGCTCCGGCGGCGCCCGTTGTTCTTCTTCACGCTGCCTTACCCCCGGCCCGTCCTCACCCCACGCGCCCGATCAGGGATTATCCATAGGGTCCGGGCTGATACAAGCCGAGCCTGCAGAAAATCTGTCGTAACCGCGCGCCGCCATTCTGCTTGACGCCCCGGCCGATCGCGGCAAACGTCCGCCACCTGCTGAATCACG
>CAUJKI010000157.1 GCA_963205015.1 Pseudomonadota bacterium | reverse complement strand
ACGCATCGACAAGTCCGGAATTCTTCGAGTCGGTCCCGAGAGTGCGGGCTCATGGCCCGGTCCCATCTGCTACGGCCGCGGCGGTTCCGAGCCGACCGTGACCGACGCCAATCTCGTTCTCGGACGGCTCGATCCCGGCTCCATGCCGGGTGTCGATAGTTCCGTGTCAGTCGACGAGGTTCGCGAAGCGATCCGAAAGTCGATTGGTGAGCCGCTTGGCCTCGACGGCGTCGACGCGGCCGCGGCGATCCTGGCAGTGGCGACGAACCACCTCGCAAGCGCCATCCGGCTCGTGTCCATCGAGAAGGGAGAGGATCCGAGGGACTACGCGCTCTTCGCGTTCGGCGGAGCCGGCGCGCTCCATGCCACCGCATTGGCGAAGGAACTCGGTGTGCCGCGTGTCCTCGTTCCACGCTTTCCGGGCGCGACTTCGGCTCTCGGCTGCATCCTCGCGGATCTTCGCCATGACTTCGTGCAAACGATTGGCCGCCCCTTGCTCGATTGCGACAAGGAGAGCGTCGACGCCGTTCTCGCAACCCAGCGTAGCGAGGGCGAACGGCTGATCGCGGCCGACGGCGTGCCGATCGAGGGCATGGTTGTCGTCCATGAAGCGGATCTGCTCTTCCGCGGACAGAGTCACGTCTTCCGTTTGCCAGTCGCAAGCCCCGGTTTCGATCCGCCCCATGTGCTCGAGGATTTCCGGCGCTTCTACGAGCGGCGTTTCAGTATAGACCTCGGCGAGATGAAGGCGATGCTGGCCAACCTGCGCACGACCGTGCTCGGCAAGCGCCGCAAGATCAGCATGGCAGCGTTCGCGCCCAGGGAGATCCAGCGGGCCGACGTCTCTCACCGCCGCATGGTCCACTTTGCGGGCGAGCTCTACGATACGCCGATCCTCCGTCGTGAGGATCTTGCGATCGGCGACAGCGTCAGCGGGCCTGCGATCATCGAGCAGATGGACGCGACGACCGTGCTCGATCCAGGCGCCCACCTGACCGTCGATCCCGTCGGAAACATGATCATCGCCGTGGGAGGCATCGCGTGACGTTCGACCCTGTCCTGCTCGCCGTTATCCAGAATGGCCTTCGTCAGGTCGCGACCGAGATGGATCTCGTGCACGAGAAGACCTCCTTCTCGCCCGTGATCTCCGAAGGTCTTGATCGGGCGAACGGCATCTATCACCGCGATACGGGCGAGGTCATCACGCAAGGCGAGACCGGCCTTCCGAGCTTTATCGGGGTCATGCAGTTCTCCGCCCAGCACATCATCCGGCTTCGCCCGAACCTCGACGAGGGCGATATCATCATCGTCAACGATCCCTATCTCGGCGGCACGCACCTGATGGACGTTCGCATGGTGGCCCCATTTCACTATAGGGGCCGCCTGTGGTGCTACCTCTCGAACGTCGGCCATTGGAGCGATGTCGGCGGCATGGTTCCGGGCGGCTTCACCAGCACGGCGACCGAGATCCAGCAGGAGGGGCTGCGCATCCCTCCAGTGAAGATCCAGCGTCGCGGCGTCATCGATCAGGACATCGTCGACTTCGTCATGAGCAATGTCCGTGTGCCGGAAGAGCGTCTCGGCGATCTCAAGGCGCAACTCGGCGCGTTGAAAGTCGGCGCGCGCCGCCTGACCGCTTTGCTCGATCGTTACGGGGCGGATACGGTCGAAGCTGTGATCGACGAGCTCAAGGTGCGCTCCGAACGCCTGATGCGTGCGCACATCGAGACAGTTCCGGATGGAACGTACACCGCCACGGTGTACAACGACAGCGATGGCGTCGTGTTCGAGAAGCTGGCGATCCGGCTGCAGATGACGGTGTCGGGATCGGACCTCACGTTCAGCTTCGCCGGCTCCAGTCCGCCCTGCAAGGGACCAATGAACTGCCCGGCAGACCTTGCCACGGCCGGAATATACGTGGCGATCAAGCATGTTTTCCCGGACGTCCCGATCAACGCCGGCTGCTTTGCCCCGATAGCGGTCGAGCGCCCCGTCGGCACGTTTCTCGACGCGCGCTATCCCCGTCCTTGTGCGGGAGCTGCCGCAGAGGTCTGCCAACGCGTTATGGAGTCTGTTTTTGGTGCCATGGGGCAGGCAATGCCCGAACGAATGTTTGCAGCACCGTTTGGAACTTCCGGCAACTTCAGCCTGGGTGGTTACGATCCCGCCGAGGATCGTCGCTACATCATGTACATGTTCAGCGGCGGTGGGTACGGCGGATGGCCTGAGGGAGATGGCCTGACCAATGGCTGCTCGACTCTCAGCATTGCCAAGACGCAGCCCATCGAAATTCTGGAGCAGCATTTTCCTGTGCTCTATCAGGAGTACGCACTTCGCGAGAACTCAGCAGGGCCGGGAAGGTACAGAGGCGGATTCGGCCTCAATTATCGAGTCCAGCTCCTGCGCGGTGAAGCAAAGGCATCGTTCGTCATGGATCATGGCGTGACGGGCCCTGCGGGTCTCCTCGGAGGAGAGCCGGGCGGGACACTCGCGATCGAAGTCTCGCAGGGAGGGAAGGTGGTCCTTCCACCGCATGTTTCGAAGGGCGACGGCTATCCATTGGAGCCAGGGGATTGGGTGCAGGTGCGCACACCAGGCGGCGGAGGATATGGGCTGGCCTCGGAAAGGGAGCCTCGTGCAATCGCGCACGACATCGCTCGAGGTTACATTTCATCCAAAGCTGCCGAGGCCGATTACGGCCAAACCGGTGGCCCCGCGGCGACGTCTCGAGCGACCTGACGGGCCGCATCATCACGCGGACACGACCCCTCCACTTTTATGCTGCAAAGTTCTGCAGAACCGAGCTCGCAGCCGTCCACCTCGAAGACCGCGTCATGGTTATGTCGCGCGACCCGGGCCGCGTGCGTACCCTGATCGACAATCCACATGTCGGCGCACCGCCCTGCCATGCCGACGTGACGCCTCCGGCAGCCGAGCTGCTCAAGGACAGGATAGGGAGATACAGCTCCATCGTGGCGAGCTTGTGCGACAGCACGATGCCCTGCGCAGCGCATGGCGCTGGTATCTAGACTAGGTGTTTAATCTCAGTATTTCGTGGAGTGGATTGCGCGTGAAGCGTTCGGGCTTGCAGCCAGACCTTGCGGATGTGCTCATAGGGTGTGAGGCCTTTGAGGGTTTTGAGCCTTCGCGCGAAGTTGTAGGCGGCGACGAAGCTCGCAATGGCGTCGGAGCTGGACACCCTTCAGACGCTTATTGGCTGTATATCGATCGGGCACTCGACTCCGTGCCGGCTTGGCCTCGTATCGATTCCAGATAAGCTGAGCGCCGAAAAAGCAGCACCGACCCATTGCGCCAATCGCAATCTTCAACGCACTGAAGAAGTGTGGCGCCAAAGCTGGCGTGTCCTTCTCGAGCTATCGAGCGCGAGCAACCTCGTAGACATCATCGTGCCGCGTTGGCTTGCCACCATCGAAGTCGGTCTCCAGAAAGTATCCGAATACGACGGGCGTGCGGCGCCTGATCTTGCTGTAGCGCATCTCCTCGATTGTGGTCTGCGCTTCCGCCCAGTCCACCCCGCGTCCGTGGAGCCAAGCCGCCAACTCGAGCGCCTTCTCGACACGAACACACCCATGCGAGAACAATCGCTTGCTTTCGTTGAAGAGCGCCGGCTGATCGGTGTCATGGAGATAAATACCCTGCCCGCCCACGACCTCCACCTTGACCTTGCCCATGGGGCCGGAGTTCGAAGGAGCAATGTAAAACAGGTAGTTCATCCCGATCATGTCTCGAGACGTGACGGTCACAGGGGTACCGGCAGTCTGCTGCGCAGAGCTGACGGGCACCACCTCGAATAGATCGTCCACGCGCTTCTGCGCCTTGAACAGATTGTACCGGCCATCTCTGACCATCATGCCGCCGCTGACCCGGGAATCGAGGCGCTCGAAGCCGATGCTGGCTGGGGCGCTCCAATCCGGAAACCACTTCGTCGAGGTCATTGTGCCGCGGAATGCCGGCGTCGGCGCTTCCTTCGTGCCTATGATGACTTTCGACTGAAGCGCAACGCGGCCGTTGCGATCGAACGCATAAAGCGTCTGGCTCGGAATATTGACCAGCACGAAGGGCTGCCCAAAGGGCAATCTGCGCCGGGCCTGAGCGGCTGTTCTGGCAAAGTATCGCGAGCGCGGAATGGCTTCCCGAATCTTTTCGTAGTCTTGTTGTTTGCGCGTGAGGAAGTCTCGAGCTCTATCGGGAAGATCTTCAGCGTTTACCGAATGGGTCGGAACTATCAGGGCAGCGAGGATACTCGCTGCCAGGAACCGAGCGGCGCCAACAGAAAACGTGCGCATGTAGTCCCCCACGTAAGCAAGACCAGAGATACGATTGATCCTGAGCGTGCATTTTAGCGTCTCTATGGTCACGAGCAGGATCACAGGGTTTTAAGCGTAACAATCAGTGTGCGCCTGAGCAAGTCTTCACCTAGTGCTGGACAAATGCTGAGTCCGACCAAAAGCACAAGTCTGCCCACACCACCGCAGCAAAAGCCCCGTCGGACACGCTCAAGGCTGAGATGATGCCGCCTGCCCCACAGCGATGCGTAGTCTTTCCCGATCCGAGAAATCCCGTCAGCAATGTCAGCGGCTTGGAGCTGATCACTGGCGACGGCGACGCAGTCACGTCGCGCGCTGCCGGCTTGGACCTAAACCAGCGCGCGAACATCAGCAGCGATCCTGGTGGCCCAATCTTCATCGTGGTCAATCGTCCAGCTTCATTCCCTTCTCGCTACTGCTTTTCGCCCGTAGGCGAACGCAATCGCCTTACGAGACGCGAAGGGCACTCGCTACTTCTGCCAGCGTCGCCTTCTCCGCATCACTCACTGCAATGCCGCCGAAGCCAAGGAATCCGCCTTCCTTGGAAGCAGCAGCCACCCGTTCGGCAATTCCATTGAGCCAAGCCTTGAACGCAGGAGCCTCGACGCCAGCCTTGCTCTCCACGAGCCGTGCAACGATCGATAGCGCAGTGATAGCCTGCACTTTCATTTCGGCCGGTGTCTTTGCGGTCATCTCCGCTTTGAAGGCCTCGCGGGCCATGGTGCGCCCCTCAGACGTCTCCAGTTCGGCAACGATCGCTTTGATAAGACTACTAGCGCCTGCATCCTTCTTGGCGTCCATGAGGGCGGAGGCACTGGCCATGCCTTCTTTGAGAGTGCCCCATAGACCGCTTGGGTCGGCGAGCGTCACAGCCATGCCTGCGAGGATCGGGCTACCAACGATCTTCTTCCACTCTTCGGGGGCGAAGGATGCTTTGTCTGTCATGGGGATCTCCTGAGGAGGTCTGAACTGCCGCACAACAACTCTCGAAGAGCGGTGGAAGTTGCTCAAGGTCCGCCCGGAACGTCAGACAGAGGATTGAGGCGGATGGCGCCTCGGCTTCCCCGGCCACCTGGGGCGCGTCTCTGGATCGATCATCTCGCCACCAAACTCTGCGCGCCAAATCCGATCCGCTTCAGCTCGCCAACAATCTGAACGAGTGACTCGCCGGCAAGCTTGTTCCTGCTCAAGGCTGCACCCAGATAAGCCCAGTAAAGCAGCTGAGCCCGTGTCGCCGCGACCGCGGGCGCGATGCCGGCTTCCACAAGCAAATGCTCCATGTAATCGCGCCGCCGGCGGTCCACGTCTCTGATGGCTCGCGCCGCCTCCGCGTTCTGATCGGCCCAGGCCCGCAGCCGGACCTCCAGCACGTTGTGGTGGCCGAACGCACGCTGCAGTAGGATCTCAAGCCGCTCCTCGGGCGATTGATAGTTCGCAAGGTCGGTGATAATCGCCTCCGTCGCTGCCTGCTTCCAATGCTCGATCACTCTTGCGTGAAACTCACCCAGATCTCTGAAGTGCCAATAGAAGCTG
>CAUJKI010000156.1 GCA_963205015.1 Pseudomonadota bacterium | reverse complement strand
CGACCGTCATCCCGCCTGATCGCCTGAAAAAGATCGGATCGGTCATGCGGCCGATTTCGCGCTGCCTGTGCGACCCGATCGGGGTCGCCGCTCAGAAGCGCGTCCCTTCGCCGAAGCGGAATTCCTGCACGATATCGTAGCTCTCTTTGGTGAGCGGGATGGCGTAATCGAAACGCAGCGGACCGAAGGGCGAATCCCACACGAGGCCGGCACCGACCGAGGTGCGGATGAGCTTGCTGTCCTCGAAGGTCATGACTTCGCCCGGCACGCTTGACGGCCCCTTGTAGTTCCATACCGAGCCGGCATCGGCGAAGAGGGCGGCGCGGATACCGACTTCCTTCGGAACGAAATAAAGCGGAATCTGCAATTCGAGGCTTGCCGCCCAGAAATTGGTGCCGCCGAGCGAGTCCTGCGTCGTGAAGGAGGTGGTGTCGCGCGGTCCGAAGCCGTTGGTGCGGAAGCCGCGGACGAGATTGGGGCCGCCTTGGAAGTGATCGTTGAAGCGCAGGTCCTTGCCGCCCCATGCCGAGATATGGCCGCCCTGCAGCCGCAGCAGCGCGACATAATCGGGCACCACCTCGTGATAGAGGCGCAGGTCGCCGGTGTTGCGGAAGAAATTGACGTCGCCGCCGAGCCCCGCCAGCTCCTGCTTGAACTCGGCGCGCACGCCCTGGGTCGGATTGCGGTTGTTGTCCAGCGTGTTGTAGATCAGGCTGTAGCCGGCGAGCGAGGTAAGCTGCTCGCCCAGCCCCATGGTGACGCGCACCGGCAGCGACGGCACGTAATTCACGTCGCTGCATTCGGCGGGCTTGTTGTTCGGATCGAACGGCACCATGCGGTAACAGTCCGAAACGGTCTGCTGCGGCGTCAGCTCCTGCGAATAGAGCGAATAGCGCAGTTGCAGCCCGAGGTCCTCGCGCAATTCGAAGCCGAGCCGCACGGCGCCGCCAACGGTGCTCGTGTCGTAGGAGGTGAATTGCTGGTTGTGCGTTTCCTTGGCGAAGAAATCGAACCCGAGCGCCATGCGGTAGTCGAGGAAATAGGGCTCGACGAAGGACAGTTCGAAGCCGCGCGCGCGCTCGCCGTATTGCAAGGCCGCGCGCGCCGCCTGGCCGCGCCCGAGCAGGTTGCGCTCGCCGACGGAGACTTCCGCCAGCCATCCGTCGGAAGTGGAAAAGCCGCCGGAGATGGAGAATTCGCCGGTGGACATTTCCTCCACCTCGACGTTGAGCACGACCCGGTCGGGCGAGGAGCCGGGCTCGTTGGTGATCTTCACCGTCTTGAAGTAGTTGAGATTCTTCAGCCGGCGCTCGGCACGATCGACCAGCGCGCGGTTATAGGCATCGCCCTCGGAAATATCGAATTCGCGCCGGATCACCCAGTCGCGCGTGCGCGAGTTGCCGCGAATCTGGATGCGTTCGATATAGGCGCGCGGGCCCTCCTCGACCACGAAGACGACGTTGATCCTGCGCGCCTGGAAGTCGCGCTCGCCGCGCGGCCGCACCACCGCGAAGGGATAGCCGCGGCGCGCCACGTCGATGGAGATCGACTCCACCGACTTCTCCACCGCCTCGGCATTGTAGATGGTTCCCGACTTCGCGCGCAGCCGACCGGCAACGCTCGCGGCGTCCACCTGGCGCACGTTCGACTGGATGTCGACGGCGCCGAATGTGTACTGGTCGCCCTCGTCGATGGTGAAGGTGACGACGAAGGCGCCCGCCTGCGGATCGAATTCGCTGACGGCGGAAACGATGCGCACGTCGGCAAAGCCGTGCTTGAGATAGAAGCGGCGCAGGAGGTCGCGATCGGATTCGATGCGGTCCGGGTCGTAGACGTCGCTCGACTTCAGAAAGCTGAGCAGGTTGGTTTCCGTCGTCTTGATGACGTCCTTCAGACGGAAATCCGAATAATAGCGGTTGCCGACGAAGCGGATCGTCTTGACGCCGGTCTTCTTGCCTTCGGTGATCTCGAACACGAGATCGACGCGGTTGTTCGGCAGTTCGATGATCTTGGGCACGACGCGCACGTCGAAGCGGCCGTTGCGCCGGTAGGTCTCGATCAGGCGCTGCACGTCCGACTGCACCACCGGTCGCGACAGCGTCCCGCGCACCTTCGACTGGATCTCGGCCGAAAGCTGCTCGTCCTTGGCCTTGATATTTCCCTCGAAGGCGATGCGGTTGATCACCGGATTTTCGACGACGGTGACCACGAGCCGGCCGCCGGCATGGCGGATGCGGACGTCCTGGAACAGGCCGGTCGCATACAGGCCCTTCAGGCCCTCGTCGATCTGCGCCGCGGTGAGCCCGCCACCGGCGGATTTGAAATACGAGCGGATGGTATCCGCCTCGACGCGGCGATTGCCTTCCACCACGATGGCGCTGGCGGATTGGGCATAGGCCGACCCGATCGGCGTCGCCACGGCGGCGCCAAAAACAGCTCCCCCGAGAAGAAAGGCCGCGAGCCCCGCTCCCCGCATCACCTGGGCACAAATTCCCATTGCCACCGCTTTTTCGTTCCGCCCCTCGACCCTCAGAATCGTATCCAAGTGTCTAACGATACTTGCTTTTACAGCCTGAACCCCGATCTGCAAACGAAACAGTGGCGAAAGTCGCCCCGATCCATCCGCACGTGGCCGCCCCGCCACACCCTGCTATGACGAGGCAAGGTGAAGAATGTCGTTAAAGGTTGCAAAAATCATCAACATCAGGACCAGCGCCAGTCCGATGCGGAAACCCATTTCCTGCGCGCGTTCGGACAGCGGGCGGCCGCGCGCCGCCTCGATCGCGTAGAACAAAAGGTGACCGCCGTCCAGCAACGGGACGGGAAACAGGTTCAACAGCCCGATCGAGACGGACAGCACCGCCGAGAGATTCATCAAGGCGATGAATCCGACGGTCGCCACCTGCCCGGATACCTGCGCGATGCGGATCGGGCCGCCAAGCTGATCGGCGGCCTCGCGTCCGACGATGACGCCGCCGAGGTAGGACATCGTGCGCTCGACGACGAACCAGGTCTCCTCGACCCCGGTCCATAATGCGCGCAGCGGCGGCTGCTTCTCCATCTGCGCATCGGACGCCGTCACGGAGCGGCTGATGCCGAGCACGCCGACGCGGTGCACATT
>CAUJKI010000155.1 GCA_963205015.1 Pseudomonadota bacterium | reverse complement strand
TTCGTTGGCCTGCCGCTTGCTGAGCTGCTTTGCTCGGGCTTGGCGCGCCGCTCGAACGGCGCCGGCGACAATGCGCTTGGCTTCGGCTGGTGGTAACGAGCGCGTTGCCTGGGTGAAGGCCTTACGCGCCTGCGCCGGTGTCATGTTCCGGGTTGACTCGGTCTTGCTGGTCATCGTGATCGCTCCTCATGGAATGGCCGGAACGTCCGGCCCCGTTACCGCGTTGGGCCGCGATGCTGGCCTCGATCCCTCTGCGCGAATTGCTGCTGTGCTTGCTCGCGGATGGCCTTGGCACGCTCGGCCTGTTGCGCCGTGCGGAACGTCTCGACGCGCTGCCACAGTTCCGGCTGCTCGCGCTGCACCTTTCGCGCCGCCAACCGCTGAGCGTCCATCGGACCGCGTGCGATGTTTCCGGCGATCCGCCGGCGGCGCTGGAGGTCGCCAATTCGTCGCACCAGATGCTGCTCTTGGCGTTGCCACACGGCTGCGTCCTTTTCGTACTGGCCGCGCCCGAGCATGGCCGCCAGTCCACGCGGCTCCTGCGGTCGCGCGGCCTGGTGCGTGCGGTAGGCGTGCGTCAAGGCCTCGTCCAGCTTCTCCAGGTGCGCAGTCACGGCTACCGCCCGGCTGCGCCGTTCGGCGGATCGCTGCTCCAACAGCTTCAGCAATGCCGCTTCATCGCGGCGACCGCAATCAACCGCTGTGGTGGCGGATATCGCCTTGGCTACCTTCGCGGCCGCGACATGAGCGGCTTTCGCCTTGGCGTTCTCCGCTGCGATCTCCGAT
Source organism: Pseudomonadota bacterium (assembly GCA_963205015.1). Lineage (GTDB taxonomy): Bacteria > Pseudomonadota > Alphaproteobacteria > Rhizobiales > Hyphomicrobiaceae. The sequence continues at coordinate 6,530 of CAUJKI010000155.1, read as the reverse complement.
GCCTTCCGCTTCGAGGCTGCTGCCGGGGGCACGGAAACCCGCGGGCCGGTCCTGCCGGCCGCCGTCATCGTCAGCATCGAGCCATCCCGACCGTCACTTTCCAGAAGACGCCCTATGGTTTGCTCGGCACGCTTCGCCAGCTCCTCCAACTTGATCTGACCGCGCTCGATCCGGCGATGGACTACCCGTTCACCATCGAATCCGCGTCGGTTGGCAAAGTCCAGCGTACTTTCCTTTCGCCGCTCGCGACTGAGCGTGCGTGCCAGCCGCTCCCGTGCGTCGGCTTCATCCTTGCCGCCGAAGTCCTCGACGCCGGCGAACAGGGTTGCGTTCTCGCGGTGGCGAGTCATGCCGACATAGGCAAGGCTGCGATCCATACCAGGCGTCGCCAATAGGTAGGCTTGATCGACCGTCACGCCCTGCGCTTTGTGGATGGTGACGGCGTAGCCATGGTCGACGGCCGCATATTTCGCGACGTCCATCATTCGGATTTCCCCCGTGTCCAACTTCACCGATAAGCCGGCATGGTCGGCACGTTCGACGGTGCCAAGGGTGCCGTTCTTCACGCCTAGATCGCGATCGTTCCGCAGGAAAACGATGCGGTCGCCAGCGGCGAATTCGCGCCCGCCGCGCTCCGTCTGAAAGCGCACAGCACCGCCCAGCTCACCGCGCCCTTGCCGGACGTCGCGTACTGCTTCATTCAGCGCCCGAACGTCTTTGTTGCTATGGGCCAAGATGATCTGGCTACCCTTGCCGGCGTCGCCCACGTAGGCGGATGCGAGCGCCTTACGCGCATCCTCCCGGCTGTTGTGCATCCGGACGTGGCCACGTGAGTCATAGGCACGCAATCCGGCCGTGACCGATCCCCGCGCGAACTCCTGCCCGGCGTCGCGTGCCCATGCGTGGCGCTGACGACGAACCTCGGTGATTTCCGATGCGCCGACGTGTTGAACGACGGCCCGAAACGAGGCGCCCGCCTCGATGGCGGCGAGCTGCTTATGGTCGCCCAACAAGACGACTTTCGCGCCGGCCTTCTCGGCCGCATCGAGCACGCGCCCGAGCTGCCGACTACCGATCATCCCGGCCTCGTCGATCACCAGAACATCGCGTTTCGTGAGTTTGTCGCGGCCTTCCTTCCATGCGTATTCAAGGGATGCCAGCGTTCGGCTCTGGATGCCGCTGCCGGCTTGTAGCTCGTCCGCCGCTTTGCCGGCCAAGGCCGCACCACGCACTGTGAAGCCTTGGGCTTCCCATGCTTCGCGTGCAACCTTCATGGAGAACGATTTGCCAGTGCCAGCGTCGCCGATCACCACGGCCAGGCTGCCGGCCTTCGTGACGTGGCGAACGGCGGCTTTCTGCTCTTCACTCAAAGTGCCCGCACCGTCGATCGCCGCCTCGGCGGTCGCCGTCGAAACACCATGCGTAGTGGTGCGCGAAAGGCGCTCAGCCGCGTCCGCCATGCGGCGCTCGGTTTCCACCATGTCACGGGTCGAATAGCGCGCTGGCGCTCGGCCGGTTGCCGGCTCCATTTCGATCAACGCCGATGAAGTTTCGAGCTTGGTTAGAAGCTGCTGAAACTGCGTCGCATCGTCGATGTAGCGGTTCAGTTCGGCGGCAATATCTCGACGATCAAAGACCGCCTTGGTCGCCGTCACCTTCTCAAGAATCAGCTCAGGATGCTCGATGATCTGCCGCGCCTGCTCTTGGCGGTTGGCGTTGTGAATGTCGATCCGCTCGGCAGGGATTCCCTTGCGCTCCATTGACACCGCATCCGGTCCGATGTGTCGCGTCGGCGTGAGGCTTACGCCCTGGTCGGCGTAGCTGCGAAAGTCGATCCATTCGGAGTGCCCGCCTCGCTCCAAAGCGGCATTGGCGAGAGCAGCCCATTCCCGCCTCAAGTCCCGTATGTCGTCCGCTGTCGTGCCTGCAATCCCGGCCCTCTGACGATCCTTGTTCGCCAGCTCAATCGTTGCCTTCGCGCCGAGCTTGCCATCGGCTCCGATGGTTCGCGTGGTCGCAAGCATGTGCGCGTGAAAATTGCGCTCGTCGCCTTCCTTGTCCGGTGCGTGGATACAAACATCCACGGCGACGCCGTAGCGGTCGGCGATGGATTTCGCCATCTCGACAGCGACCGCCTTCCGCTCGCCGTCCGTCAGTTCATGGGGCAGTGCGATCCGCCATTCGCGTGCGACACGAGAATCCTTACGCTTCTCGGCGGCTTCCGCTGCGTTCCATAGCGCCTCACGGTCAGGCGTCGGCACGCCCTCGGGCGTCACGATGTCGGCTGACAACACGCCGCCCTTCCGGGTGAAGTCGTGAACCTCTCCGGTGCGCTCATCCACCAGCTTCGATCCGGAACGATAGGCAGCAGCCGCGACGGCACTCTGTCCGGATGCGCGCCCCATCGTGTAGGTCGTGAAGTGATAGATCGCCACGGCTTTCCTCTTTGGCGTTGCCCTTGCTGGGGTGCCGGGGCATCCCCGGCCGCACGGGGTTGGTCGCAGACCAACCCGTAAGTGCGCCCTTGCTGCTCGCTCGGGACTTTCTTCGCCGCGACTTCGACGGTCAATGGAGTTCGCGCAACGTTTCAGTATTCCCGGACAGTTTTCGGGGAAAGCTGCCGGGCGTCGGTCGAGAATCCCAACGCGCCCAAACGAGGAACCCAGATGGCACGCAAGACTTTGGCCGAACGCAGATCGGAAAAGCTCGACGAACTCGAACGGATCAAGAGCGATCTCGCGCGGATCGAGGAAAGAGCCGCCATGCAGATCGGCAAGCTCGCCGTTCGTGCCGGGCTCGCCGATCTCGACATCGAGGACGAACAGCTTGCAAAGGAGTTCGTGGCTCTCGCCGCGAAGTTTCAGTCGAAGAGCGGGAAGAAGGACAAGCCCGCGTCATCGAATGTTGACTCGACTGCTCAGAGCTGAGCGCGAACTTTCGAGGATCCGGATGAACACCAGGAAGCAAGATACCCGCTGCAAGATCGAGCTTGGCGGACTCGTCATCAAAGCTGGTCTTGGCGACGAACCGAAGGCCATTGTCTTAGGCGCGTTGGTCCTTGCCGCCGCCACCCTTCAGGGACAGAACGCCAATGAGAGTCGCGCCCGCTTCGCTGCCGAAGGCGAAGCAGCATTCAAAGGCGATTCGCCATGACGAGGCTCGCGCTTATCGTTGCTCTATGGATCGTCCCTCTGTCCGCCGTCGCGCTGTCCGTTCCGATTCTTCCGGACGACTATTCACCGCAACGGTGCCGCGAGCTCAAGACGAAGCTCGCCGAACAATCCAATCCTCTTGTTCCCAAGCAGCTCGATGCCGATCTGGCTAGCGCTCGCGGGCGTGGTCTGTACGAGGACTATTCCTGTGACGCGCTCGATACCGCATGGCGTTGGTCACTGCTGCGAAAGGCAACACTCGATGCTTCAAATGAATTGCAGAAAGCCGCTGTCAATTTGAAGGAGCCAGTAGCAGCCGAAAACGTCCAGGCGGCGCTTCAATCGCTCGCCGACTCGGCCGCCCGCATCGATGCGGATTTCACCAACGCGACCGGCGTGATGGATGGCAGGATTCAGTTCCTCGACTGGAGCAAGAAGCTGTTCGCAGAGCGCGGCTGGTCTGTGCCCTCGTCCATGCGCGCCGTGTTCGCCGAGCTCGGCGAAAGGCTCGGGAAAGAGTATGTCGACCCGACAGAACTTCGGAGCGTGGTTTCAGCTGGATTAGATCGCGCGAATGGGTTGGTTATGCTGGCTAACGATGCCGCTGGCAATGCCTTCCACGTGGCGCAAGCCGGCTCCGTCGAGCGCGATCGGACGGTCCGGGAGAACGCAGAACGGGAAGCGGCGATCGCTGCGCAGTCCTACACGGCGCAAGTGCGAAAGCGAGCGCATCGGTTCCCTGGGCTCTTGAACGTTCTTCTCGGCGCGGCGGGCCTCGCCGGCGTTTCGGTCTTCTTTGCTCGCGGCGCTCTGACAACTGGCCGGCGGCGCATTATTGCCTTCGTGGCTGGCACAGTCGGCCTGTTCGTCGCGACGATGCTTGTCGGTGCGCTGCAAATCGTCAGCGGCATCCCGATCTGGCTCGGCTTTGTTCTTCTGCTCGCCGCGTTCGCACTCATCTATGTGCCGTTCCGCGACAAGCTCAATGCTCGCTTCATCGGGGGATCCACGCTCGCTACGCACGGGTCAGCTGCATGGGCAACATTGCGCGATGCGATCAATGCCAGCCGGTTGTTCAACCGCGGCATGGTATCGGCCGATTCCTACGGCTTCGCACTAGGTCGCTTCCCCGGCGCATCGGACAATCTTGATCCGCGTCTTCGTTACATGGGGCACGTCCTCACGTGTGCCCCGACCGGCAGCGGCAAGGGTATAGGCGCAGTCATTCCTACGCTGCTGGAGTATCCAGGCAGCGTCCTTTGCCTCGACATCAAGGGAGAGAACTACGCCGTCACCGCCCGTGCTCGTCGAGCCTTGGGGCAATCGGTCTATCTGGTCGATCCATTCGGTGTCACGGGCGGCCAAGCTTCGGCGTTCAATCCGCTCGACGTGCTCGACCTGACGAGCCCGGATGTGGTTGGCCAAGCCTCGGCACTGGTCGAAATGCTGGTCGTGACTGGCTCTAACCAGGACGACAATTCGGCGCACTTCAACGACTCGGCCAAGGAGCTGATCAAGGGTCTGATTGTGTACGCGAAGAGCTTGCCCGATCCGGCTCGCCGAACTCTCGGTGAAGTCCGCCGGCTGCTCACGCTACCGCTCTCCATTCCGCCCAACTCGGGCCGCGAATCGCTGGCCGATCATCTGGCCGATATGTCGGCTACGGACATTCTGGCATTTGGCATCCCGGCCCGAGCGGCAAACGCCTTCCTCAGCAAGGAAGCCAAAGAAGCCAGCGCTGTCCTTTCGACGGCGCAGCGGCATACGGCTTTCCTCGACGATCCGCGCATTGTGAGCGCACTGTCGTGTTCGGATTTCAGCTTCGCCGACCTCAAGCGCCGATCCATGACGGTCTATGTCGTCATGCCGCCCGATCGCCTCGCCGCCCAAACCCGTTTCATGCGCGCGCTGGTTGGCGCGGCGCTGTCGGCGATCACCGCCACCAGCGACAAGCCCCAGTTCAATACGCTGTTTCTGCTTGATGAGTTCGCTCAGCTCGGCCGACTGCAAGCCATCGAGGACGCCATCTCGCTGGTGCGCGGTTACGGCGCCCGCTTCTGGCTGTTCGTGCAAGACCTCTCACAACTCAAGGGCGTCTATCCGAAGTGGCAAACCTTTCTGGCAAACAGCGCCAAGCAGTTCTACGGCACTGCGGACTACGAAACGGCGAAATACGTTTCGGACATGCTGGGCCAAACCACGATCGAGTTCCGCACGCTGGGCGATTCGTCCTCCACGTCGCTGCAAGGCGGCGGCAGCTCCGGCACCAGCACGAACCAGCAACTCGCGGCCCGTTCGTTGCTCACGACGGATGAAGTGATGCGGCAAGGCCCGACCCGTCCCATCGTGCTGATTCAGGGCGAACGGCCCTACAGCCTGGAGCGCGTGAACTATCTCACCGATGTCGAATACGCCGGCATGGCCGACGCCAACCCGTTCCATCGGTGACGCATGGCCATCTGGATTTCGGCAGGTTTGATCGTTTTCGCGTCGATGTTCGTGCTGGCGGCCGTGATCAGCCTCGCGATTCGCGGTGCGGAGTGGTTCTGGCGGCGCCGACCCCCTCGGCGTCAAAGCGCAAGGTGAGACATGAATGAGTTCGTTGTTGTGAATCTGATTCTCCGGCGAATCGTTCCCGCCGTAGCGGCGGGACTAGATCGCACGTTTCGCCTCGTCGGCGCCGTCAAGCTCGGCGCACCGCCAACGAAGCACGACCTCATGGGTGCAGGTGGTGTGCCCGCGACAAGATCCGTGGAGATTCGAGAGACGCAAGCCACGAAATCGTCAAGCACGCAGCTCGTGAAAACGGAAAGTGAGGCGCGCGCAGACACGACGACGTCTCCTACCGCGCCGACTCCATCATCGCCAGCGGCGGCCGATGACAGCGCGGACGTCGTCAAGAGCTGGTCGTATGTCCTGTTCGAACATCAAGGCGAAGCCAACGAACGCCAAGAGGATGATCTCGATTGGGCTGGCAGCCTGGCGCATGCAGCGGCGTCAAGCGCCCACATCGGCAACATCCTCGCGATGATCCGCGCCGGCTGGCTCATTCCGGACGCAGAACAGCTTGCTGGCGTTTCTCTCGTACTCGATGCGATGGATGCTTTCCACGCACGCACAGACACCGCGATCGCGCCCATTTTGGCAGCGATGGACGAAGACCAATTGGTGGACTTCTTCGACGACTTCGGCGCCGATCTGCCGCCGGACCTTCCGGAGCTCGACGGCGTATGAAGCTGCTCAAACTTCGGCTTGCCACGCCCGATTTCAGGCAGCTGGTGGCGCTCTCCCAATCCATTGCGGCGTCGGTTGGCCCAGCCAACGAGGCGGAGCCGGAACGGTTGGCCGCATTCATCTTGGCTCGCGCGCTCCAGCTAT
>CAUJKI010000154.1 GCA_963205015.1 Pseudomonadota bacterium | reverse complement strand
CTTCTCCCCGTCCTTCACGGGGAGAAGGTTAGGATGAGGGGCGGCAGCTTGGACCGACGTCGGCGTTTGCCGCCGCCCCTCACCCTGACCCTCTCCCCGCAAGCGGGGAGAGGGGAAAGTTGGTAGCGGCCGAAGCCCGCGAGGTGCAATTTCGACCATGAGGCCCCAACTACAACGCATTCGGCTATGCGGGCCGCCGGCTTTCAAAAGTCTCTCGCCATTCGGGCAGCAAATCTTTCTCCAGATAGTCCAGCCTGCCCTCCAAAGCAGCAGCATTCGCTGACGTGGCAGCAGCGGCGACAGGATATACCGCGCTCAAGTCGCCGCCCTCATTCACAGCCGAAATCCACTGCCTCATTAGCGTAATGTACTGGGCAAGCGCCTCAGCAGGATCACGCGCCTCGTCGGCGACGAGATAGGCAGACGGCAAGTCCCCGACAACCACCCAAAGCAACTCGTCGATGTCTCCGCGCTCAGGAGCGATCTCGAACAGGAAGACTGAGACGATACCGCCAACTCCCAGCCCGAAGTACTGCTCGCGAACGCGCGTACACCACGCGTGCCCAGATATGAAAGCGTGAGCCTTCGCCAACGCCTCGCGGAGGAGCTGGGTGTCTTCCGGACAATCGCCGGTCATTTGCGTGGACGGCATCACGGTATCGAAGTCGACAGCGCTCATGCCCGCTCCGTCCGCGACAACTAGACTCCAGCCATCTTCATCTTGACGTTGCGGAAGGTGGTCTTGACGCGGCGCACGGTGCCGGTCGCCGAGCGCATGACGAGCGTGTCGGTCTCGGCGAAATCGCCGCGGAAATGCACGCCTTCGAGGATCGAGCCGCTGGTGACGCCGGTCGCCGAGAAGATCACGTCGCCGGAGGCCATCTCCTGCATGGAGAACTTGCGGCGGATGTCGGCGATGCCCATGGTCTTCGCGCGCTCCTCCTCCTCGCGGTTCGAAGGCTTGAGACGCCCCTGCATCTGGCCGCCGATGCAGCGCAGCGCCGCCGCCGCGAGCACGCCTTCGGGCGCGCCGCCGGAGCCGAGATAGATGTCGATACCCGTCTGCTGCGGGTCCGTGCACCAGATGACGCCCGCGATGTCGCCGTCGGGAATGAGGCGGATGCCGGCGCCGACCTTGCGCACGGCCTCGATGATCTCGGCGTGGCGCGGACGGTCGAGGATGCAGGCCGTAAGCTGGTCGACGGGCACGCCCTTGGCCTTGGCGAGCTTCTGAAGCTGCTCGCCGATCGGCGTATCGAGGTCTATGATGCCCTCGGGATAACCCGGACCGATAGCGATCTTGTCCATGTACATGTCGGGGGCATGAAGCAACCCGCCACGCTCCGAGATCGCGATGACGGCGAGCGCGTTCGGCATGTCCTTCGCGCAGATGGTCGTGCCTTCGAGCGGATCGACGGCGATATCGACCTCGGGTCCGTCACCGATGCCCACCTTCTCGCCGATGTAGAGCATCGGCGCCTCGTCCATCTCGCCCTCGCCGATCACGACTTTGCCGCGGATGTGGATCTTGCCGAGCTCCTTGCGCATGGCATCGACGGCGGCCTTGTCGGCGCCCTTCGCGTTGCCCATGCCGCGGAAGCGGGCTGCGGCAATGGCTGCCGCCTCGGTGACGCGGGCCACCTCCACGACCAGCACGCGATCCAGCCCAGCGCCTTTCGCTTTATCCTGCGACATGTCCGCCCTCTCCGATCGGCTCCGTTCCACGGCTACCGCAGCCCGTGCGCGTGCGGGCCCGCGATGGCCGGCACATGCGGTCTATACGATAGCCTTCTGCAACAATGAAGCACGTTCGATGCCATTGCTGCGCCGCACAATCGTGCAGTTGTACAGGTGGGTTAAGCAGATCTGATGTCCGGACATGATTGTGGCGCGCACCGGGCGCTGCGTTTACTGTTTCAAGCCGCATCACTTGAGATCGAGGACACGTCCCCCATGCGACAGATGGCGCTGATCGGATTCCTGCAGGCGCAGAACTGCTCAAACTTCGCCGCCTCCTGGCGCCATCCCGAGTCGCGCACCGATTTCATGTCTGCGGACTTCTACCGCCACATCGGCAAGGTGCTCGAAGCCGGCAAGTTCCAGCTTGCCTTCTTCGACGACCGGCTCGGGATGCCGGAGTTTCACGGCGGACGCTACACAGAGGCCGTCGAGAACGGCATTCGCTGCGTGAAGATGGATCCGGTGGCCTGCATGATGGCCATGGGCATGGCGACGGAGCGGCTCGGCCTCGGCGTCACGTACTCGACGACCTACTACGAGCCCTTCCACGTCGCGCGCATGTTCGCGACGCTCGACCTCATGACCAACGGGCGCTCGGGCTGGAACATCGTCACCTCACTCAATGACATCGAGGCGCGCAACATGGGGCGCGACGACGTCGTCGAGCATGACGCGCGCTACGACAAAGCCGACGAGTTCATGGAGGTGGTGCTCGGACATTGGGATACCTGGGCGGACGACGCGCTGATCGTCGACAAGACGACGGGTCGCTTCGCGGATGCCTCGAAAGTGCACCGGCTCGACTACAAGGGCCAGAGCTTCAAGTCGCGCGGGCCGTTCACGGTGCCGCGCTCGGCGCAGGGCCATCCACTGCTCATCCAGGCTGGGCAGAGCGGACGCGGCAAGCGCTTCGCCGCCGAATGGGGAGAGATGATCTTTACATATACGCCGAGCCTCGATGTGGGCCGCAAGGAGTACGCGGAGCTGAAGGCGCTGTGCGCCTCCACGGGGCGCGATCCGAACGGCATGCTGATTGGCGCGCTCGTGCATCCGGTCGTCGCCGAGACGAAGATGGAGGCGGAGGACAAGCGCGCCGCCCTCGACAAGCTGCCGCTCGAGGTCGACAGCCTCATGCTGCTCTCGGAGGCGCTGAATTTCGACTTCGGCTCGAAGCCGCTCGACGAGCCGCTGACCGACGAGGACATTGCCTCCATGTCCGGCCTGCAGGCGATCCGCGACCGCGTGCTCAAGAATGCCGGCACCAAGAACCCGACGATCCGCGACTTCATCCGCATCAGCGGCCGCGGCCGGCTCAACAATCCCTGGGTCGGCGGGCCCAAGGAAGTGGCCGATATGTTCGAGGCGTATTTCACGGCGCCGGCCTGCGACGGGTTCGTCGTCGGCGCGACGTGCGTGCCGGGTACGTACGAGGACTTCGTGCGTTTCGTGGTGCCGGAGCTGCAGCGGCGCGGGCTCTTCCACAAGGACTATCGCGGCGCGACGCTGCGCGAGAACCTCGGCCTCGCGCGGCCGGAGATCGGCGCGTGGCGCAACATCAAGCGCGGTGCGGCATGAGTATTTCCCGCTCCGATCTCGTGCAGGCCATCGACCACGCGCTTGCCGGCGACTGGGAGGCGGCGCATGGCATCGTCCAGCGCGACGAGAGCGATCCGACCTCGTGCTGGATCCACGCGGTGCTGCACAAACTGGAGCCGGACGAAGGCAACAGCCGCTACTGGTACCGCCGTGCCGGCAAAGCCTATGAGGCGTATGCGGATGGGCGCCAGGAGCTGATCGCGATCAAAGCGGCGCTCACCTATTGATCCAACAGAAACGGCCAAACATAAAATCAGGAGGAAACACGCATGGCAGTGACGCTCTTCATGGTCCGCGCGACGATCACCGCGGCACAGGAGGCCGCATTCAACAAATGGTATGACGAGGAGCACGTGCCGCAGGTCCTGCGCTACAACGGCGCGGTGGGCGCACGGCGCTACAGGCGGATCGTTGGCGAGGACAAGTACGACTACATGGCGCTCTACGAGTTCAAGAGCGAGGCGGCATTTCGGAAGTTCTACGAGGGGAGCCATCTGCGCGAGCTGCGCGCGGAGTACGACAAACACTTCGGCACGGCCTCGGAGCGGGTCGCCACCGGGTGGGAGCAGATCTTTCCCTGATCGCGCAGAGAGAGAGCGGGCATTCGAGGCGGGCGCGGCGATGGTTGCGCCCGTTTTCGTTCCTACAGCCCGCGCATGATGCAGCCGAGCATCAGGATGAGGTGTGAGAGCAGCAAGAACCAGAACTCATTGCCCTGGATCAGCGGGATCTGCGCGCCGAAGAATTGCACGACGAGGACGCAGACCGTCAGGACGATCGACAGAATGAAGGTGATGATGCCCGGTGCCTTCAAAACCATGATGGTGTCCCCCTTCCGTCGAGCACGCGCGCGCTACGGCTGCGCCAATTGCTGCATCATCAACACGATTCGGCCGCCCTTGTGACCCCCTGTGCCTGCGTTTTGCAGAACGTTGTGGCGCGGAAATCCCTGAATCGCCCCATGGGCTTATGAGCGGCGGCGGAGGCCGAGGCCTACGCCTTTGCCGCATAACGGAAGCCCGTACCCGTCGCGACCACCTCGACGGCGCCGTTCGTGATCACGGGATGGCTGAGCCGGAGGGCGAGGACGCCGTCGTAACCCTGCGCGGCGGCGCGCGCCTTCAGAGCTTCGAGGGCGCGCGCAATGGTCATGTCGATGAGCTGCTCATAGCGCGTCATGTGGCCGCCGATCGTGTTGATCACGGCCTCGCGCATGTCGCGCACGATGTTGGCGCCGCTGACGGCGACGGCATACACGACCTCGCCTGTGATGATCTCCGCGTCGTCGATCCTGTCGGTGGTCACGAGGCGCATGAAAGCTCCGGGTCAGGATTTGCCGTTCTGCGCGATCACGATCCGCGTGCGCCGGCCGAAGATGAGGCGCCACAGGATCAGCAGAAGGATCAGGATCGCAAAGCCGGAGATGCTGAGCGCTACCGGATAGCGCGCCCAGAGCAGGAGCGGGCTGATCCTCCCCTCGCGCACCGAGCGCATGTCCTCGGCGAAGACGAAGAAGTCGAAGATCGCGTCGGAGCGGGCGATCACGGCGACGGCCTCGGCCTGATCGCGGCTTGCAAGGATCGCCGCCTGCACGCCCGAGGCCGTGTAGGCGGCCATGCGCTGAGGCGCGAGACCGACAACGGCGAGCAGGCGCTGTGCCGCAGCCGGATCGAGCGCGCTCATGTAGCGCGAGAGCGCCTTGAGATCCGTTTCGGTAAGCGCGCGCGCGAGGCGGTTCAGATCGCGCGGGGGCAACTCGAGAAGCGGCTCACGTTCCGCGCGCGTCAAGCTCGCGAGCCGGGTGATCGCCGTGCGATCTTCGAGCACCAGCAGGCGCCCGAGCGCCGACTTGCTCAGTTCCTCGGGCGCACCGAGGCGATGAAGATCGTAGGCCACGACCTCGGGAAGCCTTTCGTCGGCAAGGGCCCACCACTTGAAGCCGGCTTCGAGCGAGCGCGTGTCGCGCGCGATCGTGATGGCCTCGTTGGGCATGGTCTCGATAGCGCGGTGCAGCGTGCCATCGCCGAGGCGGCGCGCGAGCGCGGGCTCCCCCTCGCCAGCGAGGATGAGGGCGACGACCTCGTCGAGACGCGGCAGCTTGGCCGGCGTCACGGTGTCGAGAAAGCGACGGAAGCGCTCGTCCTTCTCGGCAAGCTCCAGCACCTTCGCGTGGGCGCGGCGGAACTCGCGCCAGATTTCCGTGACGCGATCGGCGGCCGTGCCGGAGATTTCGCGCGTGTGCTCGCTGATCTGCTCGCCGATGACCTTGGCAAGCTCGGCCTGCACCTTGTCGCGCGTGTCCGTACTCTTCATTTCGTTGGCGATGATCGGCAGCACGCCGTGGCGGAACTCCCAGATGTCCTTGGCGATGAGCGCGATGCCGATACCGCCTGCGACGACGCCCACAATCCGGCTCAGGATGGCACCGACCACGCGCTGACCGACGCTCATAGCCATGCGCGAGAGCTGGCGGCGTACAATGAGCAACACCGTGCCGGTAAGACCTTCGCTGCCCTGAATGAGCACCTGGCCGGTCGAGACCGTGGCGCTGGCCTTGCTCGGATCGATGGTGAACTCGCGGCCTGTGTCGCGGCTCACGGAACGCGCGACCATGCCGCCGTAGCGCGGCCCGAGAAAGGCCTGCATGCACTGCGCGACCGGCTCGGCCGCCGCACTGAGGCCCGCCTCCATGCGCCGGCCGACTTCGTTGCCGACGCCATTGGCAACGCCGAGGATGGCCTTCTGCATGGCATCCGAGCGGAAGACGCGCTCGGCGGTGGTCGTGGCGAGCTTCTGTGCCGTCTCCTGGAAGGCGATCGAGCCGATCAGCTCGGTCCAGCTCGACTCCTCGCGCACCTCGCCGATAGCGGTGTCGACCTGGCGCCAGAGCACATCGTCGACGTTGTTGCGCCGCCAGGCGTCACGCACGATCGGCGCATAGTCGAGATCGGCGAGGCTCTTCGCCAGTGCCGCTTGCGTCACGCGAGCAACGGCCGCGCGGAACGTCGCTTCATCGCCGGCCTGGCACTGCTCGTACTCCGCCCGCGACATCGGGCTCGAGGAGGGTGCCGGCGGCGTGCCCGAAGGCGCGGCCGGCGTCTGCGCCGCGTTCTGTCCCGGCTGGGCGCGGAGTGTCGATGCCGGTAGCGAGGGAAACAGCATTGCCGCGATCAGGCACGCGACGGTCGCGCGCTGGCCCAGGCCGGCCGGCCTGAAGCGGAATTTGCAGAATGCTCGGATTTGCCGCTCGCTCACGTTCCGCCGCCAAGCGCCATAAGCGCAGCCAAAGAGCCCCGCACACGATGACGCGCGGGCGGGCTTGGTTAATTCTCCCCCTTATATAGCGGCTCCACTGTGGGTGAACAGTGGCGGCGCCCTGCGGGGAGCCTCAGCTCCCCACCTTCTGCGTCTTGGCGTCGAAAAAGGCTTTGATGGCAGCCTGAGGCTCGCCCGTCGTGTAGGCCTCGGCAATGGCATCGATGCCGGCGTACACGCCCTCCTCGACGGAGACCCGTTCCCAGCGGTTCATCAGCGCCTTCTGGTTGCGCACGGCCTTGGGCGTCGCCCGCCCGATCAGACCGAGCCAGTGGTCGACTGCGGCATCCAGCCCGGCCGCCGGCACGACTTTCTGAACAAAGCCCATGGCCAGCGCCGCCTCCGCACCGAAGGTCTCGCCCGTCATAAGGATCTCGCGCGTCTTGCCCCAGCCGATGAGGCCCGGCAGCAGTGCCGCCTCGATGACCGAGGGAAGCCCCATGTGCACCTCGGGCATGCCGTAGATCGCGTTGTCGGAGGACACACGCATGTCGCAACTCGCCGCCACCTCGAGCCCGGCGCCAAGGCAGAAGCCGTTGACACGGCCGATGACGGGCACGGGACACGTACGGATCGCAAGACAGGCCTTGTGCAGCCGCGTGATGAACAGGCGCACGCTGTCGGGATCGGCCGCGCCAAGCTCTTTGAGGTCGGCCCCGCCGATGAAGGCCTTGCCGCCGGCGCCGGTCAGGATGATGGCGCGGAGCACCGTGTCCTCGGACAGCTTCTCGAAGGCCTGCGTCAGGCTGAGGATGGTCGGGCTCGCGAGACAATTGAGACGGCGGCGATTGTCGATCGTCACGGTCGCGACGCGCCCGCTCGGGCGGTCCTCGGTCTTCACATGGACGACGGCTTCGGTCATTGTGGGCTTCCTGCGTGTCTGAAGCCGCACATATGGCAGAAGCCGCAATGCCACTCCAGAACCGCGTTGCCCCCGACGGCTCGATCGTCGCCATTGCCGCGAGAGGCACCCTTATGGGCAATCGCGGCGGCGCTATCCACCACCCCGACCGAACGCTTGGATCCCGCCGCTGGGCCAGCCGGCAGTGGATCTGCTGCCGGCTCGAGTTCAACGGCCGGCGCCGCGCGCTCATGCAGCCGGGACGCTACACCGAGCTCTTTTTCCTCGACGAGGCGACCGCGCTCGCCGCCGGCCACCGCCCCTGCGGGGAATGCCGGCGGCAGGATTTCCTGTGGTTTGCAACGCTGTGGGCCCAAACCAAAGGCATGAGCGGGCGCGCCATGGCCGAGGACATGGACTCAATCCTCCAGGCTGAGCGTCTGACATCCGAGCGCAGCAAGCGCACGCACTATGCCGACCTTGACGGTCTTCCCGGCGGCACCTTCATCCGCTGGCAGGGCGTGCCGCATCTCGTGCTCGCGGGCTGGTTGCTCCCCTGGGACTTCACCGGCTACGGTAGGCCCGTCGAGCGGCCGGCTGCCGGCACGGCCGAGGTCCTGACGCCACCCTCGATTGTCGCCGTACTTTCGGCCGGTTTCTGCCCCTCACTTCATCCGACGGCGCACGCCGTCGACTGAGACCCGCACCCAAACCACCAACAAAATTTTTGCCGAGCACTACCGGGGGGAATCCATGACACGCTCGTCGCTCAGGCGCACGCTGCGGCGCGCCTACCTGATTCTCGGCCTCATCCTCATGATCTCGCTGGTGGCGAAACTCGCCAACCACATTCCAGGCCTCGCCGGCACGCCGGCCGAGCAGCTGCTCGTCAACCTCTACGACTACCTCAAGGACATGGCCCTCATTCTCGTGACGGTGGTCGCGGCCTATCTCGCCAATGTCTTCCAGAAGCGCGCCCTTTTTCTCAACGCGTTGAAGGAGGAGTGGCACAACATCGTCAAGGCGAAGTCTGCGCTGTACACGTTCACGCGGCGCGAGGCACCCTCCCTCGACGAATACTATGTCGCCTTCTGCGCGGTCTCGGAGTCACTCGACAACATGCGCGCCGTCTATGCCAACGTCGGCGAGACGCGTCGGCAGATTGGGCTCTATCCTTACGCGCCGCTCCACGACATGCGCCGAGCGCTGCAATCCATCAAGCCCAAGCCTGATCGGTCGATTACAACCGGCGATCGCGACCTGGCGTGCGACGCAATCCTTCAATCCTTCTATGCACTGCGCGAGACTTTCCTCGAGGAGCTGGACCTCGAGCCCCCTGACAGCCCCCTCTTGATCCATAACAGTCGCCGCATGAAGAAGCCGGGCGCGCCAGGATGGGCACGCCGGCGCCAGACCAGACAGTACCGCTATCAGGATCGCGTGGTGCCCACCGATCAGCGGATCACCGCTTTCCTCACGGCGCTCTACGACAAGGAGCAGACGACAGCCAAGCCCTGGCGCGACGTCCTGACAAAGCCCGCACCCAAGACGGAGAAGCCGGCGACGCCCGCCGCCGATCCTGGCGCTCAGACCTAGGTCCCTCTCCCACGCTCGCGAGATCTCGGGCTGGTATCTCGATCGAGAAATTCGCGCTGCACCGTGCAGTGAGATGTAGCGGGTTTCCCGATCATCACACTCGAGGCGGCGCTCAGCGCGCCGGCGTCGAGTAGATCGGCGTGATCCGTCGTACGGGATTCTGGCGGCTCTCCTGACGCGGCGCCTCGAGCGCCGCAAAGGCCGCATTGATGCGCCGCGCCATGGCCTCGAGATAAGACTTCACTTCTTCCGGCAGCTCGGCATTGGCGTAGCGGTCGGGATGATAGGCCTTGGCCTTGCGCAGATAGGCCGCGCGCACGTCCTCAAAGGGCGCACCGAGCGGGAGGCCGAGGGTCGAGTGGGGATCGAAGCCTTCCGCATCGCGCATCCGAGGGAGGCTCTGGCCGCGCCCCCCATTGATCACGCGCACTCCGCCAATCGCATGCTTGGCCAGAAACTGGCGCGGACCGTCGAATTCCTCGAACTCGACGAACGGCATGGGTCCGTTGAGCGCATCCGCGAGGGAACGGCCCTGGGGAACGGCCAGGCGGCCCTTGATCTCCGTCCCATCCATCAGGCTGAGCGCCACCGAGATCCCCGATATGGCATCCCCTGCACCGCCGTCCACTTTCGTACGCTCGAACATCGCTGGCATTCCGCCCGTTGTTTCATATGAGGGCACCCGAGGCGTCCTCCAGGGTGCCGTCGCAAGAAGCGTGCAAGGATTCGTCAACTATTCCCGGCGTGGCGCAATGGGCCCTCATTGCGAGAATAGCGCGCGCGACGCAATCTTGGCGTGTGATAGTAATTAACAGTTGCTGTAGCTCCGCGTGCGAACAACGTAGAGCGTGAGTGGACAAGTAGTGGATTTGTCTGTGGGGATAAACCGTTGGTCCGACTGTGGCCTTCCGGATAGGGGACGTGACTGCAATCACACACCGATCGCCCATCGATTCCTAAGGGGTCTGAAACAATTAACAATTGATTACGAATCGCCTACCGCTGGCAGATGAGAGGAGTCTCATGTTGTTGTTGCGTTGCCTGTCGGCCGGTCTCCAAGACCTGTGCAAAAGCTTGCCGTCTAGCGGCGATGGCGAGTGTGCATAAGTCGAGCCGGTGACTCCGTTCAGATCGAATGCAGACGCCGCTGCGCTTTCGTCCGGACCTGGCCTCAACTGGCTCCGGAGCTCAACGAACCGCAGCACGTGGAGCCCACTTTGTGCAGGGAACGCTCCATGGGCATTGGACGGACGGCATCAGCCTCTCGGTGT
This sequence comes from Pseudomonadota bacterium, assembly GCA_963205015.1. Classification (GTDB taxonomy): domain Bacteria; phylum Pseudomonadota; class Alphaproteobacteria; order Rhizobiales; family Hyphomicrobiaceae. The sequence continues at coordinate 12,108 of CAUJKI010000154.1, read as the reverse complement.
GCAACGTCGCTCGGCCGGCACCCTGTGCCCGCGTAGGCTGGCCCCAAACGTTAGGGGGCATTTGAAACGATGAGACACGCTCTAGGTATCCTAGGCGTATGTGCAGCAAGCGTTCTGCTTGCTGTTTCCGCCGCCATGAACTGGCGCTTCGGATACAGTCTCGGGATGACTGAATTCGACGGGCTGATCTACGGGGCGGCAAGCGCCGCCGCCGACTGCCTGAAGGCGCTCATACCCTTCTTCTTGTTCGCAGCCATACGAAACCGGATGTGGTCACAGGCGGCCGCCTCCATGGTCGTGTGGGTGGTGGTCACGGCCTACTCGCTGACCTCCGCGCTTGGGCACGCCGCCCTGAACCGGCTCGACACTGCAGGCCAGCGTGCCCAGCAGACGGCCGTTTATCAGGACATGCGCGCCGACGTGAAGCGTATGGAGGAGCAGGTCAGCTGGATTCCCCAGCATCGTCCTGCAGCGACGGTCGCCAGTGAGATGAATGGTCTCAAGAACCAGATCTACTGGAACCGCACTCAGGGCTGCACCGTGGTCAACGGCAAGTTCAACCGTGACTTCTGCCAGCAGTATCACACGCTGTCGGCAGAGCACGCGAACGCCCTCCAGGCCGCGGAGCTCAGCAAGAAAATCATGCTGGTCAAGGCTGAGCTTGCAAAGTCCGGCGAGGCGAAGACCGCACTCACGGAAGCCGATCCGCAGGCTGCCATGCTTGCCAAGATCGGTAGCCTGGTGATTGCGGGTTTGAAGGTCGACGACGTCCAGATGGCGCTCACGATCTTCATCGCGTTGCTGCTCGAGGTCGGCTCTGGCTTCGGCATGTACGTGGCGTTCAGCCAGTGGCGCCTGCATGATGCCCTGCATAACCCGAAGGTGGCGTCCGCTGCCGCGGTTGGTCGGGCAGCAGCAGCCATGCCGCTCGACGTCGAGGTGCAGGCCCCGGTTGCGACACCCGTCGCCGCTCGGGCCGCTGCTACCCCGGCGATTGCCGCGGCAGTTCCCGCTACACCGGCGGTCCAGGCCATCCCGGCCGCGCCTCCGGCTCCCGCGGTCATCACGCCACCGGCCGCTACGGCCAACGACAACACCGACCGGGCACTTCCCATCCAGCGGATGGTCGCCCCGGAGAGCGATGTCGAACGCTTCCACAAGGAGAAAGTCGATACCGAAGAAGGTGCAACGATCACTGCCGTTGATCTCTATGACAGCTACTGCCAGTGGTGTGAGGAACAGGACAAGGAGCCTCTCGCACTGCCGACTTTCAGCCGTGACTTCGGAGAACTGAAGGGTATCAAGAAGGCGAAGATCGCGGGCCGCGTCCGCTACATCGGAATTGCGGTCCGAGGCGCCACAGACCTTGCGGAGGATAAGAAGCCGCCGGTCCCGATCACGCGCGCTGCCTAGGGCAGCCTCTCAAGCCAAGAAAAAGGGTCGCTTCGGCGGCCCTTTTTTTATTGGCCGCGGGCTGATGCTGCGGATCCGCAGCAGCCGGGCTTTGTGGCTTCGCCACAGAAGGGGCTGCCGCCCCTTCAACCCCGCCCGGGGGACACTCCCGAAGCCCCCGTTCTTTGATGTGGAGTTTGCCAGCAGCAAACATCATCATCTTTAAAGTCGGGAGGGTCCGGGAGGGTGTGCCCTCCCGGTGGGGGTGCGGGGCTCAGCCCCCGTCGCGCCAAAGGCGCGAAGTATGGCACGCAGCGTGCTGTCTCAACGGAAGATCTGCTCGCCCCCACACCAGTGGTGATGGCTCGAAGCAACGCACCCACGCAAGCAGTACGCTTGAGCACATCCAGCAGGGTGAGATGATTCAGGCCGGCTGATGGACGCCGCAGGTTACAGCATCGAGCTGGGCCACATTGCCAGCGAGCGCGCCCTCGATATCGAAGGCGATACGGGCACGCTCGGCGGCCGACGACCGCTCGACACGGAAGTGGATCTCGTTGGCCCCAAGCGTCGCACCGGCCTGACGGATCCGCGCGAGGTTCAGCGAGCGCGCCTTGCTGTCGAGCGTGCCCACGCGAAGGACGCGCGCTGCACCCGCAGCATCACGGTGCAGCAGGACGTATGTCGCCTCCGGCATCTCGGGGCAGTAAAGGAGGCTGCTGATGGTGTGTGTATAGAGCGCGCCTGACGCACCGCGCCAAACCTGCTGCGCCGGCTTGGCACACACAGCTGCATCGGATGCAGGAACGGCTTCCTGCCGCTCCTTCACGCGCTTGGGCGCACCATCTGTCCGACGCACGGCCATCCCGACACACTCTCGAAACGCAACAGCGCACCCTAGGGCCGGAAGCCGGCGCGCACCAACAATGACTTCTGACGCTGAACGCACAGGGGCGCAAAGCGGCTCCCTGGAAGTTTGTCCTATACGCACATTATTCAAGTTCGAAAATCCTTCATCACACGGTTTTGTTAACGAGCCACGGAGGTGTGGCTTTACAGATACAAGTCGCCTGAGGCGCGCAAGATCACGCATGGCCATCCTCCTTATCCGCACGTCGAGTACCCACAATCGAAGCAGACGTGGCAGCCTTCCTGAGGAATGAATTGATTTCCCTGACATTTTGGGCAGCGGCGTGCGCTGCCGCTGCGCCAGGGAGGCGTAGGTGCGCCTCCCGGCCCGAGCGGCACCCCGGCGCCGCCCGGCCCCGCGGTCAGTGCCTTCGCCGGCATAGTGACATCCGGGCGCCCGCCACGACCCTCCGGCGGGACGAGAAAGCCAATTCGGATCATATGCGCCTCGATCACCTCGCCGATAGCAGCGAGGAGGCTCGGCACGTAGCGCCCGCCCATCCACTGACCGCCCTGAGGGTCGAACACGGCCTTTAGCTCCTCGACGACGAAGGTCACGTCGCCACCGCGCCGGAAGACGGCGCTGATCATGCGCGTCAGCGCCACCGTCCAGGCGTAGTGCTCGAGGTTCTTGGTGTTGATGAAGATCTCGAAGGGGCGGCGGCGGCCATCGCGCTCGATGTCGTTCATAGTGACATAGATGGCGTGGTCGCTTGCCTGCCATTTGAGCTTGTAGGTGAAGCCCGGGAGCACGGGATCGCGTTCGAGCGGGGGCGCCATGTAGACCACATCGCCGCGCGGCGCGGGCGGGGCGGCAATCGGCGCGGCAGCAGCAGCCGGAGCCGCTTCGAGCACGGCACCCGTCACGGCGTTCGGCCGGTAGGTCGTGCAGCCCTTGAGGCCGAGCGCGTAGGCCTCCGTATAGATGCTCTCGAAGGCTTCGAAAGGCATGTCGACGGGACAATTGATGGTCTTCGAGATGGCGCTGTCGACGTGCTTCTGAAGGGCCGCCTGCATGGCGAGATGTGCGGCCGGCGCCAGCATGTGGGCGGTGACGAACGCAGCAGGCAGCGGCGCATCGGGTCCGGCATGGCGGCGGAAGCGACGGTAGGCATAGTCCTCGACCATCTCCTCGCTGACACTGTCGCCGACACCGCGCACGCGGCGCTTGTAGGCAAGATCGAAGATCGGCTCGATGCCGCTCGACACGTTGCCGGCAAGCAGCGAGATCGTGCCCGTCGGCGCGATCGATGTGAGGCAGCCATTGCGAATACCATGCTGCGTGATCGCGCGGCGCACGTCCTCGGGGAGACGCGCAACATTGGGCGCCGCGAGAAAGGCCGGCGCGTCATAAAGCGGAAAGGCGCCCTTCTCGGCCGCAATGTCGGCACTCGCGGCATAGGCGCGCGCCGCGATCTGTTCCATCACTCGCTCGGCGAGCGCGCGCGCCTCGGGTGCATCATAACGCAGCCCGCACATGGCGAGCGCATCGCCTAGGCCGGTGATGCCGAGGCCGATGCGGCGCTTGGCTTTGGCCTCATGGCGCTGCGCTTCGAGCGGATAGTGCGAGAGATCGATCATGTTATCGAGAAAGCGCACGGCGACCGGCACCAGTTCGGCAAGGCGCGTCTCGTCGATGTGCGCGATGGCCGTGAAGGGGTCGCGGACGAGCGCTGCCAGATTGATCGAGCCGAGCAGGCAGGCGCCGTAGGGCGGAAGGGGCTGCTCGCCGCACGGATTGGTCGCGCGGATGTCCTCGCAGTAGGCGAGGTTGTTCATGGCATTGACGCGGTCGATGAAGATCACGCCGGGCTCCGCGTAGTCGTAGGTCGCGCGCATGATGCGCTCCCAGAGCGCGCGTGCTCGGACCGTGCGGTAGACCGTCCCCTCGAAGGTCAGCGCCCAGGTGTCGTCGCGCTCGACGGCCGCCATGAAGGCGTCCGTGATCAGCACCGAAAGATTGAAGTTCCGGAGGCGCACAGGATCGGACTTCGCATCGATGAAAGTCTCTATGTCGGGATGATCGCAGCGCATGGTCCCCATCATCGCGCCGCGCCGCTGACCGGCCGACATGATGGTCTTGCACATGGAGTCCCACACATCCATGAAGCTGACCGGCCCCGAGGCGCCAGCGCCGACGCTCTTCACGAGCGCGCCCGCAGGCCTCAGCGTCGAGAAGTCATGACCGATGCCGCCGCCCTTCTGCATGGTGAGGGCGGCTTCCTTGACGTTCTCGAAGATCGAGCCAAGGTCGTCGGCGATCGGCCCCATGACAAAGCAGTTGAAGAGCGTGACGTCGCGGCTCGTCCCGGCGCCGGCAATGATGCGGCCCGCGGGGAGGAACTGGAAATCGGCAAGCGCGTCCAGGAAACGCTTCTGCCAGGCTTTGCGCCCGCGCACCTTCTCGACGCTGGCGCCGGCCGCCGCGAGGCGCGCCCAGGTCTCCTCGATGCCGGTCTCGAGGCCTGAGCCGTCAGCCGCCTTCAAGCGATACTTCGCATCCCAGATGAACCGGGAAATGGGCGGTATTTCTGATCGTTCGCTCGCCATGCTGCCGCGGCGCTCCCATCCGGAGACAGGCACAATATATAGGGCAGGCAGAACAAATGGTCAAGGAATGTTCTCTTTGTGTTCTTATGCGAAGACCGGTACAGCAGAGCTGGGAACGCGCACAATCGAACGAGATCCAAGCGGATTGCTCTCTCGACACGGGCAGGTTCCCGCATGGATCATGTGGCAGTGTTCGGCGGAATGCACGTAATCGCGGAGATGCACCTGCCATGACTAAGCCGGCGGCCGATATCTCGGCGACCGTGGATTACAGCTTGGATAAATGGCAGATGGACCGCCTGCCCCTCGGCCTGTGGTTTCTGGTTGGCGGCCTCGCCATCTGCCTTCACTCGGGAAGCCAAGCTAATGAGGCTGCATTGGCCGTCGTCTACCTCGCCTTGCTGGGCCTCGCCTTCGCGGGTTGGGCCGCGACGAGCCTGATTGAACGCTCCGGCTACCCCTTCTATGTCGTTCTTCCGCTGGTCTTCCTCATCGCCTTCCTCGCCGTTTGCGTGATTGCGGCTTTCGGAGTGCTTGGCAACTATCATGCACCCGGGCGGTTATGGTGGAGCCAGCTCGTCAATCCGCCAGTGAGCGCATTCGGTTGGATGCTCATCTATCTCGGAGCGGGATGGATCGTCTTCGTATTGCTCCGGCACTTCTACCCGTCGCGCCCGATCATCAGGCTCTCACCTATCGGCCTCTCGTTCCACCGGAGCTGGCTGCCGGACCTGTTGGTTCCATGGCAGGAAGTCAAGGGCGTCGGCCCTCTCCGGTGGCCGAGTGTGCACGGAGGCCCGGTCAGCTACGCAAAGGCCATTGCGATATCGGTGACGCAAGATTTCTACGAACGCGAGATGGCGCCGAAGCGCAGCATCCTCTCGCCTCCGGGGTCCGAACGCATGTTTGTGCCAGATGGCTCGCTCATGCAGATGGTTCTCACCAGTCCCGATCTCCTCGTCACGAGCGAGGATCTTCGAGCGCCCATCGAGGCCCGATGGAAAGAGTTCCGGGAGCGGCCCGCGGCAGTCCTCTCCCCAAGCGCTGCGACATCGGTAGTTTTCGGGCGCTGGTCGATGGACGGCTCGTGGTGGCAGATATCGATGCTCGCTCTGCCACTCCTCGCAGCGATCGCTGTCGTACTGCTGGCGACCCGGATTCTACCTCGCTGATATCGAGCTCCGAGGTTCGAACGACGACAGCTCAGCCGGTGGCGCTCCCCCGACGAGCCAGCTCTGCGAGGCGGGCGACGGCCGTCGGCGGCAGCGGCGGAGCATCGGGCGCAGCGGCGGCTTCCTGCAGAAGCCGATCGCACGCCGCTTCGAGGCGCGCCTCGAGCACGGCGCGGAATTCCTTGCGCGAGAGGCCCGGCGGGATCGGATCGAGGATTTCGACGATGATCGTGCCGGGATGGCGTATGAGCTGGCGGCGCGGCCAGTAGAGGCCGGAGTTAAGCGCAAGCGGATAGCAGGGCAGATCGAGCCCCTCATAGAGCGCGACATAACCCGGCTTGTAGTCGGGCTCGGCGCCCGGCGGGCGGCGCGTACCCTCGGGAAAGATGAAGACCTCACGGCCCTCGGCGGCGCGATCCTTGGCGTCCGCGACAAGCTTCTTGAGAGCGGCGCTGGCGCGGTCGCGGCTGACGAGGATGTGCTCGAACTTCAGACAGAACCAGCCGTAGAAGGGAATGTACTTGAGCTCTTCCTTGAGCACGATCGCGGGATCGTGGAAGAACGGGATGAGTGCGAACGTGTCCCAGGCCGACTGATGCTTGGACACGATGAGGCAGGCGCCATCGGGCAGCTTCTCGCGACCGCGCACCTCCATGCGCGTGCCGCAGATGAGACGGAGCAGCCATGTGCACGTGCGGCCGTGGATCTCGAGGCCCTTCATGGCCCACGAGCGCGGCGCGACGAAGAGCCAGCTCCCGAGCACCACGAACAGCGCCGTGACAACGTAGAAGACGACGAAATAAACGAGCGAGCGCGCCAGGGTCATGTGTGCCGGCGATCCTGCTGAAGACGACGCGCCGCGCTAGACTGTGAGCACGATCTTGCCGACGTGCTGGCTCGTCTCCATGCGCTTGTGGGCCTCGGAAGCTTGAGCGAGCGGGAAGGTCGAATCCATGACAATCTTGATGCGGCCGGCATCGAGCAACGGCCACACCTGCTTCTCGAGCGCACGCGCAAAGCGGCCCTTCACTTCACGCGTGCGCGGGCGCAGCGTCGAACCCGTCAGCGTCACGCGCTTCATCATGAGGCGAGCGAGCGTGAAGGTCGTGCTTGGGCCGCCGAGCGTCGCGATCTGGACAATGCGGCCGTCGTCGGCGGCGGCCGCGATGTTGCGCTCGGTGTACTCGCCGCCCACCATGTCCAGCGTTACGTCAATGCCGTGACCGCCGGTCGCTTCCTTCACAACCGCGACGAAATCCTCGGACTTGTAGTTCACGGCGACATCGGCGCCGAGATCGCGGCAGACCTGGCATTTGTCGGCGCTGCCGGCGGTCGCGACGACGCGGGCACCAAAGGCTTTGGCAAGTTGTATGGCCGTGGTGCCGATGCCGCTCGTGCCGCCGTGCACGAGGAACCAATCGCCCGCTTCGAGGCGGCCGCGCTCGAAGACATTGTTCCAGACGGTGAAGTACGTCTCGGGCACGCCGCCTGCTTCGGCCATGGAGAGACCCTTGGGAATCGGCAGGGCGGTGACCTCCTCGGCAATGCAATACTCGGCATAACCGCCGCCATTGACGAGCGCACACACCTTGTCGCCGGCCTTCCAGCGCGTGACGCCCGTCCCGACGGCGGCGACCTCGCCCGCAATCTCGAGACCGGGAAGCGGCGAGTGCCCGGGCGGGGGCGGATAGGCGCCCATGCGCTGCTGCACATCCGGCCTGTTCACGCCCGCCGCTGCGACCCTGACAAGGATCTGGCCGTACCCCGGCTGCGGCACGGGCATGGACGTCGGCTGCAGGACCTCGGGGCCGCCTTTGCCGTTGAGCGCGATGCCGGTCATTGTCGTTGGGATCGAGGACACGGCACATCTCCGTCTCTGGAAGCTGATGGGAGCGCAAGCGCGCGAGCAGACCTTAAAGCAGGGCCGGTGAAGGGTGGCAAGCGGCGGTGCGACAGACAAAAGCCGGCTCGCGTGCGAATGCGAACGGCTCGAAACTCAAGCTCGACCTCTGTCGACCTGCAGCAAATGCTGCAGCAGGCGGTCGGCGGGCGCAGGGAGCCGACCGGAAGCGCGCGTGCAGATCACGAGCCGGCGCAGCGCCCAGGGCTCAGAAATGCCGACGAGAGCAATCGCCATCGTGCGGCGGCAACGCTTGGCCGCGGCCTCGGGCACGATGGCCATGCCGACACCGGTCTCGACCATGCGGCAGACTTCATCGAAGCTGCCGACACGCACGCGGATCTGCATCGCCCGGCCGAGACGCGCGGCATGGCCGGCGAGATGGCGCTGGAGCGCACTGTGCGGGGGAAGGCCGACCAACGGTCTGTCGATCACCTCGTGCAGTCGAACGCGGCGCCGGGCGGACAGCGGATCATGCCTCGGCGCGACGAGCACGAGACGATCCTCGCGGAAAGGATACGTGCGCACCGTCGCCGGCATGGCTGTATCGGTCGCGATGCCGATATCGGCGGTGCCCGCCGCGATCGCCTCGGCGATGCTCGCGCTCTCCCGCTCCTCGAGATCGACGCTGATGGTCGGGTTGGCCTTCAGGAAGGCGGCGAGCGACCTCGGCAGGTGCTCGCTGAGGGCGGCCGTGTTCGAGAGCACGCGCACACTGCCGGCGAGCCCCCGCGCGAAAGCGCCGAGATCCCCGCGCATGGCCTCGACCTGCTGCGTGACAATGCGCGCGTGATCGAGCAGGCACTGGCCGGCCGGCGTCAGCGCCACGCCCCTGCGACCGCGCTTCAGAAGGTCGACGCCGAGCGCCTCCTCCATGCCGCGAATGCGCGCACTCGCCGAGGCCAGCGCCAGATGCGCGCGCTCCGCGCCGTGCGTGATGCTGGCGCTGTCGGCAACGTGGAGGAAAAGACGCAGATCGATGAGGTCGAAGCGCATGGTGGCGCCCTTCAGGATTCGTTTTATACGAAGGCTATATCCATATTCTCCGCATTGCGAGTTTATTGCGAATACGCCAGAAGGGTCGCATGCTGGATGCCGCCGCACTCTTCATTGCTGCCGTCTTCGTGCTCGCCGGGCTGACCAAAGGCGTGATCGGCCTTGGCTTGCCGACGATCTCCATGGGGCTGCTGGCGCTTGTGATGCCGCCCGTGCAGGCCGCGGCCCTGCTTGCACTGCCGTCCTTCGTCACGAATTTCTGGCAGATGGCGGCTGGACCTTCGCTCGGCTCGGCGGTGCGGCGTTTATGGCCGATGATGGCGGGTGTGTGCCTCGGCACGTGGGCCGGCATGGGGCTCATGACCGGCGCGGGCGTGCGCTACGGCACTGCGCTGCTCGGTGTCGCCCTCGCGATCTACGCGGTGACGGGACTTGCCGCGTTCCGTCTGTCGATTGCACCATCGCGCGAAGTCTGGGCAGGCCCACTCATCGGAGCGGTAAGCGGACTGATCACGGCGGCAACGGGCGTGTTCGTTATTCCAGCCGTACCCTATCTCCAGGCTATCGGCCTCGAGAAGGAGGAGCTCATCCAGGCACTCGGCCTCTCCTTCACGGTCTCGACGGCGGCGCTCGCGGTCAATCTCGCTGCGGACAATGCGCTCAATTTCGCCCTCGCAACGCCGGCGCTCGCAGCGCTCGTCATGGCGGCCCTCGGCATGTGGCTCGGGCAGGCCTTGCGCCTTCGCATGTCACCCGCCACCTTCCGGCGCTGGTTCTTCGTCGGGCTTCTGCTGCTCGGCATCTATCTCGCCGCGCGCGCGCTCGTCTGCGGCTCAGGCCGCGCGCGCGACCTGATTACGGCCTGCGGCCTTGGCGGCATAAAGCGCTTTGTCGGCTGCCGCCACGAGCGGTTCGAGCGCGGCGGGCAGGCTATCCGCCGCGGCAATGCCGATGCTCACCGTCATCATCACATTGTGACCGCCATCGATGTGCACGACGGTAGCAGCAACGGCTGCCCGCACACGCTCGGCGGCGGCTTCCGCCTCAGTACCCGCGCAGCCGCACATCAGCGCCACGAACTCCTCGCCATCGAAGCGCCCGAGCAGATCCGAGCCGCGCAGGCACTCGCGCACTGTGCGCGCGAACGCCATCAGTATCTGGTCGCCGACCGCGTGCCCCCAAGTGTCGTTGATCTTCTTGAAATGATCGATGTCGAGCACCAGAACCGACACCGCGCGCTTGCGCCACTCGCGCTGCGCGATACGCGCCCGATAGGCGTCGACGAAGGCACGGCGGTTGAGCACGCCAGTCAGCGGATCGTGCGAGGCAAGCTGGCGAAGCTGCTCGAGCAGCTCGTTGCGCGCAACCATCACGCTTGCGACCGTGATCGGGGCCAACGCCATCAGCGCAACACCGATCCGCACCGACATCAGCGCATACTGCGTGTCGAGCTGCTCGGGATCGATGATGTGGCCCGCCGCAACGGCCACCATCGTCCAGGCGCTGAACAGCGCCGTCAGCACGGACGTCGCGAATTGCCCGTAGGCAACGGCGCACCACAACAGCGCCGGTACCGGAAAGGCGAGTGCCCCCGGTCCCCCGATCCAGGCGCCCGCAATGCACACGAGAGCAAGGGCCAGCGCCGGCGCTATCTGCTGCGGCAGCAGGTGCCAGGCCTCTCCGTGACGGCGGCGCTCGAAACCGAACCACGCCGGAACCGGCATCGTCAGAACGACCGGCAGCAGCGTCATGTAGTTCACGAGCTCGGTCGCAAAGCGATAGGCCCACCCCTCCGTCGGCGAATGCCCGAACAGGAAGGGATTGACGATCGGTCCGACGGCCGCCGACGCGGCTGCCGATACGACCACGATCAGGACCAGATGCAGCACCGATGTCGGCCGGCGCAGGCGTCGGTCGGTCTGGTCGCGCCGCATGAAGAGCGCAAAGCCCGCGGCGACGCCGGCGAGATTCCCCGTCATCAGGAGCAGCGCCACGATGAGGCCGGTGCCGCCGATGAGATTGGCCACGACATAGCCAAGCGCCGCAGCACACCAGCCCAACGGGGTCGCGAACACGGGACGGCGCACGAGCAGACCGAGCAAAAGCGCATTCGCCGGCCAGATGGCCGCCAGGAACCCGGCCGGGCGGGTCGCGATGCCGAAAAGCGCTGCGGCGCAGACGATGGCGCCGATGCCGACGGCCGCGCGTATCTGGGCGCCAAAGGGCACCTGTACCGGCGCGTATGCGAGAAATGAAACGGCCTTGCTGACGGTCATTCCTGAATGCAACTCCGAGCGGCGCGCCGCTCGCTCCGCGGGCGCTCATGGCGCAGCAGAAACCACACCTGCTTTAGCATTCAGTTGTCGGAGAGCCCGGCATTGCGAGCAAACTTGGAGCGAATGAATCGAGCATTGCCTGCAAGGGCCGCCTGCTGGCGCTCACGCCATGCGCGCCTGGGTGCCGCGCGGCATGGCGATATCGCGGCGAACCGTCCGGTTGCGCCCGCCCCCCTTGGCGAGCGACAGCGCCTCGTCCGCGACTTCGAGCAGCGGCTCGATCGATGCCGGAGCCTGCGCGGCACACCCGAGCCCGATGCTGAGCGTCGCCTCGACCTTACGGCCGTCGCCGAGATCGATCGGAGTTGCAGTAAAAACTTGGCGTATTTGCTCGGCTGCGGCTGCGGCGTCGGACGGTGATGCGCCCGCGAGCAGTGCGGCAAATTCCTCGCCGCCGAGGCGTCCGATCAGGACTTCGTCGCTCAGCGTATTCCTGAGGACGGCTGCGAACGTCTCGATGGCGCGATCGCCAGCCCAATGCCCATAGGTGACATTGATCTTCTTGAAGTGATCGATGTCGAGCATGAGCACGGCGACAGGCGCATTCGCCTGGGCCGCCTGTGCCAGGAGCTGCTCAGAGCGTTCGGCGAAGGCGTGCCGCGTCAGCAGCCCGCTCAGCACATCGTGCGATGCGAGCAGACCGAAGCGCTCGCTGAGCGCGCGGTGGGCCGCCATGGCGCTCGCGATGGTCAGCGGTGCGAGCCCCATGAGCGTCACGGCAAGACGGACCGAGATCAGCGCGTGAGCCTCGTCGATCTCGGAAATGCCCGGGATCGCATCGAAGGCGATGGCACCCAGTGTCCAGATGCTGACGAACAGCGTGAGGAGGGCTGTCGTAAGCACACTGTAGGTG
>CAUJKI010000153.1 GCA_963205015.1 Pseudomonadota bacterium | reverse complement strand
AGACGACTGTGCCGGGAACGAGCTTGATCAGGGTTGAGAGTGTCGCGTCGTTAGCGACGTAGGCCGAGGTGAAGAGAAGCGCGGCTTCCTTGCCGTGTAGATCGGCAAGCTCGCTTTCGAGCTCGACGTGGTAGTGGGTGGTGCCGGAGATATTGCGGGTGCCCCCGGAGCCGGCGCCCACGGCGTCGATGGCCTCGTGCATGGCATCGAGCACCGCGGGATGCTGACCCATGCCGAGGTAGTCGTTGGAGCACCACACAGTGATCTCGTGCGCGCCATCTGCCGCGAGATGATCTGCCACTGGAAAGGACCCGCGGCGGCGTCTCAGATCGGCGAACACGCGATATCTCCCTTCCCGATGGAGGGTTTCGAGCCGCTGTTGGAGCAAGCCCTCGAAGCTCATGTCGCTCTCCTGCGCTTTTTCCTCGGGGTCACGTTTAGGTGTGTGCGCCCTGCCTGGCCGTCATTCGCTCTTCAGGCCGAGTTCGGTTGCCGCGGCGGCAATCCTGCCCGATGCGGCCATGTCGTCCTTGAAGACATCGAGCGCCTTGCGGAATGCCGTTGCCGCGCGGTCTCTCTCGCCGAGAACGACGCGAGACCGCATGAGTCGCGTCCAGCCATCGACATCGCGCGGTGCGCTGTCCAGGCGATCGGAAAGCGCATCGACCATCGATCGAATGGCAGCTTCACGCTCGTGTGCGGGCATGGCAGCGTAGGCGGCAACCTGTTCGGCGCTAGGCGCGCTGAGGGACTTGGCAGGCGCCGCTGCCTGCAAGGGTGGTGCTGTCTCGGAGCTGTCGCTTTCGGAGACCTTTGTCTTGGCCTCTTCGTAGGCACGCTTGAGTTCGTCGGAGCTCGGATCCAGCTCGATGGCTCTGGCGAGAGCGGAAACAGCCTCCTTGTAGCGCGCGGTGTGGAAGTATGACCAGCCGAGCATCCGCCAGCCCTTCGCATCGTCAGGCGCAGTTTTGAGCCGTGCCGCCAGCCGATCGATCATCGTGTTCACATCCGGCAGTGGCTTCCCGGCCGCTGCTTTGGACGTTCCGTCTTCGGTTCCCATGGTGCGCGTGTAGTCTTTGAGGCGCGCGATCGGATCGTCGCTCGATCCGGAATGCGACGGACCGGCCACTTCGGAGCGATCGGGAAAATAGGAAGTCGCGGCGCCAATGCCCACGACGAGGAGAAAGGCCGCGACGGCAGCAATCAGCAATCCTGCCGAGCCTTGGCGGCTCTGTCCGGAGCCCAGCCTTGATGGCTGCAGTCGAGAGAGCAGGGATCGCCCGATCGCGGTGGCATTGACCGCCGGCGCTATGACGAGGAGGCCAGTCACCAGCAGGCAGGTCAACAGGACGGTCATGAGATTGCCGAGCATCGTTTCCTCCTAGCTGTGAGCCGTCGACCGCGATCGCTCAAAACTTCCTGCGGAGCTCGGTGCGGACGCCGAAGTTGTCCTCCTTGCCCTCGACGAGGTGATAGGTCGCGTCGGCGCGGAAGATCCAGGAGTGGCCGAGCGCGATCTGATAGCGAACGCCGAGCCCGTACTGCGCTTCCTGCACGCCGGTGCCGCCATTGCTGAAGGGCTGCACCATGGCCGCCTCGAAGACGAGCTGCTGATCCAGATTGAAGAGATACTGCAGCCCGATCGCGCCGCCCCAGGCATTCGAGGCCGTGTCGTCGAGTTTCGGGTAACCGGTGAGCGCGTCGGTCTCGAAGTTGATGCCGACGTTCTTCAGGATGCCGGCGTTGAAGCCATCAACCAGGGGCTGAGGGTTGCCGACGCCCACGAAGAAGTTGGCATAGGGAATGAGCGTGCTCGGCAGGCGCGTGATGAGGCTGTTCTCCGAGATAATGGCGAAGCCGTCATCCCTGTCGCCGTTGCCGAAGTTCGCGAAAACGCGGGTCGAGTTCGATATGGTGTTGGCGTAGCGCCGGGTGTATGCGGCCGTCACGAAGTTCGTGAACTGTCCGGTGCGCTCCCTGACGCCTTCCCGCAGGCCGTAGCCGGCTTCGATATATCCACCGAAGGCGTCGATGAAAGTGGTGACGCCGTAGATGTTGGCGTTGCGCTTGCTCGCGCCGAGAATGCCCGGGTTGTCGACATTGTCGAAGCCGGCAAAGAACGTGATGTCGAAGTTCGGCAGACCGAGCTTGGCCGAGTTCTTCGCGGGGATGCTCACCGCGCCGCCGAGGATCGCATCATTCGCCCAGATGCCGTTCTGCAGGAACAGGGGGAAAAGACCAAACGTAAAAGGTAGATCGAACCCTGCCTGTTTGCCGGAGAAGCCGGAATAGATGGAGCCGAGGTCACCTTCGAAGAACAGCGTCTGGGGCCTCAGGTCGAACTCCCCGGAGAACCTTCCGTCGCCATCGCCGCGAGGAAACTCGAAGCGGGTGAACTGCGTGCCTCTCTGCAGCGGGGTGAAGAAGGCGTGCACACGCTCGGTGCCGGTGATTTTGAAATCGACGTCGACATTCACCCGTGTCGCGATCTGCGCAATGTCCTTGCCGTTGACCCTGTTGTAGGCGACCGCGGTGCGCGAGTCGCCGTAGACGGCAAGGCCCGGCACCAGCGGATTGAGTGCGCCGAGGAGATTGCTGCTCTCGTCGTACATGCCGGAGGTGTATTGCTGGCGGCCGAGTTCCAGCAGCGGACGCGGCGTGTCGACGTCGACCTTGGCACCGTAAACGTCGACGTTTGCCTTGGGATCGTATTTGACCTCATACTGCGGGCCGGGGCGGAAGAGGTCATCGTTTGCATCCTTGCCGCCACCTTTGCGCACCACCGTGACGCCGCCGTCGTCGGGCTTGTCCTTGGGTGCCGCACCGATGTACTGCGCGCGCGCCGGCGCTTCGGAAGGAAAAACCAGCGAGGCGCCG
>CAUJKI010000152.1 GCA_963205015.1 Pseudomonadota bacterium | reverse complement strand
GTCGAGCAGCAGGATCTGGACGATGGCCGCGCCGAGCGTAAGGCCGACCAATTTGCCGAAGGTGTCGGGGTCCGGTTCGGGATCGACGCGGTGATGGATTTCCTTCGTCGCCTTCCACACGAGAAAAAGGCCGCCGGCGATCAGGATGAGATCGCGCCAGGAGAAACCCTGGCCAAGAATGGTGAAGATGGGCGTCGTGAGCTTGACGATGATGGCAATCGTGCCGAGCAGCAGGAGGCGCAGGACGAGCGCGCCGCTGATGCCGATGCGCCGCGCCATGACGCGGTGCTCCTCGGGGAGCTTGTTGGTCAGGATGGCGATGAAGATGAGGTTGTCGATGCCGAGCACGACTTCCATGACGATGAGCGTAACAAGTGCGGCCCACGCCGCGGGATCGGCGGCGAGTGTCAGCAGGTAATCCATCAGAAGAGGGGCCCTTTCAGGTCCATCAGGTGTGGGTCAAACAGCTACGGGAACCTTGGTCATGTGTGGTCTCCCTCCCCAGGCTGCAAGGGGCCACTCGTGTGATGATCGAGAAATTCGGCGCGCCGCGCGGCACGGCACCGAGCAAATTTCTGGATCTGCATCAGGCTAGCGCATGAGCTCCTTCATGGCCTTGTCGAGGCCATCGAGCGTCAGCGGATACATCCGCCCTTCCATGAGATCGCTCATGAGCTTGATCGAGGGCGTCCAGCTCCAGTGCTGCTCGGGCACGGGGTTGAGCCACACGGCGTGCTCGTAGATATCGGTGACGCGCTTGACCCACGCGGCCCCCGGCTCCTCGTTCATGTGCTCGACGGAACCGCCGGGAACCGTGATCTCGTAGGGGCTCATCGAGGCATCGCCGACGAATACCACCTTGTAGTCGGCGGGGTATTTGTGCAGCACGTCCCAGGTCGGCGTGCGTTCCGTCCAGCGGCGCTTGTTGTCCTTCCACAGGAACTCGTAGAGGCAGTTGTGGAAGTAGAAGTATTCCATGTGCTTCATCTCGGCGCGCGCCGCCGAAAACAGCTCCTCGGCGAGCTTGACGTGATAGTCCATCGAGCCGCCGATATCGAAGAACATGAGGACCTTTACGGCATTCCGCCGCTCGGGCCGCATCTGGATGTCGAGATAGCCTTTGCGCGCGGTGCCCTTGATGGTGCCGTCGAGATCGAGCTCGTCGGCCGCGCCCTCGCGCGCGAACTTGCGCAGGCGCCTCAGCGCCACTTTGATGTTGCGCGTACCGAGCTCGACCTTGTCGTCGAGATCCTTGAACTCGCGCTTGTCCCACACTTTGAGGGCGCGGAAATTGCGGTTCTCCTTCTGGCCGATGCGCACGCCCGCGGGATTGTAACCTTCGGCACCGTAGGGCGAGGTGCCGCCGGTGCCGATCCACTTGCTGCCGCCCTGATGGCGGCCCTTCTGCTCGGCGAGGCGCTTCTTCAGCTCATCCATGATCTTGTCCCAGCCGCCGAGCGCCTCGATCTTCTTCTTCTCTTCCTCTGACAAATAGAGGCTCGAGATCGCGCGCAGCCATTCTTCGGGAATGTTGGCCTCGGCAGCGTCGCTCATGAGCTCGAGGCCCTTGAAGACGTGACCGAAGACCTGATCGAACTTGTCGAGGTGACGCTCGTCTTTCACGAGTGCGGCGCGCGAGAGGTAGTAGAAATGCTCGACGCGCTGGTCGGCGAGGTCGGCCTGCAGCGCTTCCATCAGCGTCAGATATTCCTTCAAGGTGACGGGCACCTTGGCGGCCTTGAGCTCATGGAAGAAGGTCACGAACATGCGCGGGCTCCGGGAGCGGAAGATCGGCTGGTTATAGCAGGTCCCTCGGCTGGCGGAATGCCGGATCGCAGTAGATCAGGTGCTCTTGGAGCGCCGTTCTGCCAGCAGATTGATGATGTTCGCCGCCGCGATCACGGCCCCGCCGATGAGGACGAACGGGTCCAGCGCTTCGGCATAGACGAGCCAGCCGACGAGCGCGATCAGCGGCACGCGCAGGTAGTCCATGGGCGTGACGATCGTCGCATCGGCAAGCGCGAAAGCCCGCGCGATGCAGTAGTGTGCTGCGAGCCCGCTCAGCGAAACGACAACGAGCCAGCCCCAAACCGAGGGTGCCGGCCATGAGAGGCTGCCGAACGTCAGCACGGTCGTGTAGATGCCCTGGAAGAGCGACAGCCAGAAGAGGATGGTGAGCGCGCTTTCGGTGCGCGTGAGCTGCTTGATGGCGATGTAGGAGAAGGCATAGGCAACGGCGCAGGCCATTGCCGAGGCAGTGCCCATGCTGATCGTCATGCCCACAGGACGGATCACGACGAGGGCGCCGATGAAGCCGAGCATGACGGCGGCGATGCGCGGCAGCGTCATGTGCTCACGCAGGATGATGGGTGCGAGCAGAGCGACCCAGAGCGGCGTCGTGAACTCCAGCGCGAAGACCTCGGCGAGCGGGATCTGCGTGATGGCCCAGAACCAGGTGAACTGCCCAGCGAGGTGGGCGGCGTTGCGCCAGGCGTGCAGGCCGAGCCGACCGGTGGCGAGTACGCCGAGCTTCTGGCCCGTGAGCAGGACGATGAGCACCACCACCGGCAGCGATATCCAGCTCCGGTAGAAGATCAT
>CAUJKI010000151.1 GCA_963205015.1 Pseudomonadota bacterium | reverse complement strand
GCACTTGCGCGACGTTTGCGTTTGTCGCCGCCCCAAACCCTTGCCCACTCCCCCCGCGCGGGGGGATGGGAAAAGGTTGCGAGAGCGGCGAGCTCCCCGTTCATAAAAGCGGGGGGGTCCGGGAGGGTGTCCCTCCCGGTGGGGGGGCGGGGTCCAGCCCCCGTTCGCGCGCGAGCGCGAAGTTCATTCGGTTTTCAGCAGTGCTTCGAGACGACGCGTGTCGAGCGTGAATGGCGGCTTCGCTGGAGCGAAGAGCGCCGGGTCGATGGGCGAGGCTGGACGCTGAAGCGGGCGCGGCGTCGCGGGAGCAGGCTCGCGCGCTGATGCAACCGGTGTGTCCGCGATGGCTGGCGCAGGAGGTGCCGTGCTTACGCCCGGAAGCGGCAGTGGCTCGAGCCCGCGATGGGCGGTCTGCATGATGTCCCGCCAGATGAGGGCTGGCAGACCGCTGCCGCTGATGCCGCGCATGGGGCTGTTGTCGTCGTTGCCGACCCACACACCGGCCGTGAGGTGGCCCGTAAAGCCTACGAACCAGGCATCGCGGTTATCCTGGGTCGTGCCTGTCTTGCCGGCGGCCGAATGGCCTGCAAGCGCGGCGCGCCGGCCGGTGCCGGCGACGAGGGCCGTATGCAGCATGCTGTTGAGCTTGCCGATGTGGGCCGGTGCGACGGCGGAAACGGGCTGGGTTTTGCCACGCGCGTGCAGGACTACGCCGCGATCCGTTCTGACGCGGCGAATGACGTGGGGCGAGAGGCTGAGGCCGTCGGCGGCGAACGTGCCATAGGCGCTGGTCAGCTCCAGCAGCGTGACCTCGGACGTGCCAAGGGCGAGAGAGGCATCCGCGCGCAGTGTGCTCGTGATGCCGAGGCGGCGTGCCATTGCGACCACGCGGGCAGTGCCGATGTCCTGCTGGAGCGCGACCGCAACCGTATTGACGGAATGAGCGAGCGCGTGGCGAAGCGTCATGACGCCGGAATAGGTGCCGCCATCATTGCGCGGACTCCAGGCGCCGATGTTGATCGGCCGGTCTTGAACCGCCGTTTCGGGAGTGAGTCCCGCTTCGATCGCAGTGAGATAGACAACGGGCTTGAAGGCCGATCCCGGCTGGCGGCGCGCGCGAATGGCACGGTTGAACTGGCTTCGCGACCACGCACGGCCACCGACCATGGCGCGGATGCCGCCCTCGGAGTCGAGCACCACGATGGCGGCTTCGGTGGCCTCGCCCGTCGAGAGAACGGATGAAAGGCGGCGCGCGATCGTCGCCTGGGCATGGCGCTGGAGATCGGCGTCGAGGGTCGTCTCGACCGTGATCCCTGACTGGCCATGGCCTGCGAGCGGCGGCAGGCGCTCCAGGGCATAATCGACAGCGAACTCAAGGCCCGTTTCCTCACGGGCCGTCTCGCTCGCCGCATATGTCACCTGCTGATGGAGCGCTTCGGTATAGCCAGCCTCGCTGATGAAGCCTTCGTCGCGCATCGCGGCGAGCACGAGCACGGCACGGGTCGCGGCAAGCTCCGGTCGGCTTGCGGGCGAGAGGCGCGACGGTGCCTTGAGCAACCCGGCGATGATCGCCGCTTCCGCCACGGTGAGCGTGCGTGCCGACTTAGCGAAGTAGCGCTGCGCAGCCGCCTCGATCCCGTAGACGCCAGCCCCGAAGTACACGCGATTGAGATAGAGCTCTATGATCCCGGGCTTGCCGAGGCGCAGCTCGAGCCAGAGCGCGAGGACGATTTCCTCAAGCTTGCGCTCCATCGTGCGGTCGGAGGTGAGGAACAGGTTCTTTGCGAGCTGCTGGGTGAGCGTCGAGCCGCCCTGCGCGTAGCGTGCGGCCCGCAGGTTCGCGAGCATGGCGCGGGCAAAGCCGCGGATGTCGACGCCGATGTGCGAGAAGAAGCGCCGGTCCTCGATCGCTACGACGGCGTGAACGACATGTGGCGGCAACTCGGAGAGCGGCACCGGGCGAGCCGCATTGCCGCGCTCGGCGAGGAGCGTGCCGTCGCGCGCCAGCACGCGGACGACGGGCGCCTGCTCGCGCTGGCGCAGCGCCGATGGATCGGGAAAGCGGATCGTATAGCGCACGAACGCCGTAGCGATGAGAATTGCGGCAAGCGTGGTGAGAAACATGGCGCTGCGGACGAAGAGGCGCAGAGGCCAGCCACGCCGCCGGACGCGGCCGGGGTGCGCATCCTGTGCGCCCGGCGCTTCGCTGCCCTGCTCTGGTCCCCCATTCATGACTCGACCGCCCGCGTTCGCGCACGCGGGGTCGAGTGAGCCACAACAAGGATAATGTTTGGTTAGAAGCCGGCCCGCATCGGCATCAGCAACCGACGCGCTGCTTCACGATGCGCGCGCGGGCCTTGATCTCCTGCGGCGCATTGGGGTGCTTGGTCTCGAGCTCGTTGAAGAGTGCGCAGTCCTTCTGGCCGAGCTGTTCGAGTGTCATGGCCAGCATGAGCAGGCTGTTCGGCGCCTTGGCGCTCTGGCGATGGTTCTGCACGACGCGCAGGAACGCCTGGCCGGCGGGCTTGTAGCGCCGCTGCACGAACAGCGTCTCGCCGAGCCAGTACTGGGCATCCGCCGTAAGGTGATCATTGGGATAGCGGCTCAGGAACTCGTCGAAGGCGGCTTCGGCGGCGGCGTAGTCCTGCTGGAGGAGATAGCCGTAGGCCGTCTCGTAAAGCTCCTTGGCGCTGCCGGCATCGCCGATGGCGGGCGGCAGGCGTCCGCCCTGCACGGGCGCCGGCGTGGCACTGATCATCTGGCCAATGCGGTCGCCGCCGCCCTGGGGCGTCACCGTCACTGAGCCGAAACCTGATGCGGCGGGGGGCGCGGCTGCCTGAGACTGGCCGAGGGGCGGCGGCAGGGCGCCCTCACGGACGGGGGGCAGCGGGGCTTCGTCGCGCTGCCCTTGCCGCTGGCGGAGCTGGCGGCTCAGATCTTCGATCTGCATGGTCAT